>JAGSPQ010000694.1 GCA_018262385.1 Myxococcaceae bacterium
GGGCGGTCGTCCTTCGGCTTGCCATTGCCGAGCTCGCCCGCGGTGCCCACCCGCTGGGGCGGCTGCCGGCGCTGCTGCTCGACGTCTCGCTGCAGTTCCAGCTCGAGCGGGACCTGGTGGCCGCCCTCGCGGTGCGCTCGGACGACGTGCTCGCCACCGTCCCCGCCGGCGACGAGCGCTCGGCCGCGCTGCTCGAGGGCGCGCTGGCGACGAAGCCGGTCACCGCCGATCCCCCCTCGGTCAGCGCGCTCACCCGGCTGCAGCACAACCTCTTTCGCCACGGAGAGCTGCCGGTCGCGGCACCGGGCGAAGACGTGGCGATCCTCTCGGCGCCGGGCGAGCTGCGGGAGTGCGTCGAGGTCGCGCGCAAGGTGCAGCAGGTCGCGGCGAGCGGAGTTCCGTTTGATCAGATCGCGGTGCTGTTGCGCGCGCCAGGCCCGTACCGCGCGCCGATGTCCGAGGCGCTGCGTCGCGCCGAGGTGCCGGCGTACTTCGCGCTCGGCACCCGGGCCCCGGATCCGGCCGGTCGCGCGCTGCTGTCGTTGCTGGCGTGTGCCGACGACGGGCTGTCCGCCAGCCGCTTCGCCGAGTACCTGTCGCTGGGGGAAGTGCCGACGGCGAAGGAGGACGGCGCGCCTCCTCCCGCGCCGGCCGTGCGGTGGGAGCCCCTCGATCCCGACCTCGCCGAGCCGCCCCGCGATCCCGAGCCTACCGAGGCCGAGAGCGAGGCCGTCGACCCCGAGCTGCCGGTGGATGCACCGGTGGTGGCGGGAAACCTCCGCGCGCCGCGCCGCTGGGAACAGCTGCTGGTCGACGCGGCGGTGATTGGCGGCCGCGCCCGGTGGGAACGGCGCCTCGACGGGCTGAAAGAGAAGTTCAAGCTCGAGCTCGCCGCGCCCGACGTGAGCGACGCCAACGCCCAGCGGCTGACCCGGGCGCTGGGCGATCTGAAGGCGTTTGCCGAGTACGCGCTGCCGCTGCTCGATCTGCTCGCCGCGCTGCCGAAGTCCGCCGCCTGGCGCGAGTGGCTGCTGCGCCTCACCGAGCTGGCCAGCCGCGCGCTGCGCCACCCCGAGCGGGTGCTCTCGTTGCTGGGCGAGCTGGCGCCGATCGACGTGGTGGGGCCGGTCGGGCTCAAGGAGGTGCGGCGGGTGCTCTCGCAGCGGCTGCTCGAGCTGACCCGGCCGTCGGCAGCCCGCCGCTTCGGGCAGGTGTTCGTCGGCCCGATCGACGCCGCGCGGGGGATGAGCTTCCAGGTGGTCTTCGTCCCCGGCCTCGCCGAGCGGATCTTCCCCCAGAAGGTGCGCGAGGATCCGATCGCGCCCGACGCCGAGCGGCGCCGGCTGGGCCCGCAACTGGAGACCGACCCCGATCGCGTCGCCGCCGAGCGCCTGCAGCTGCAGCTCGCCGTCGGGGCCGCCCGGTCGCGGGTGGTGCTCTCGTACCCGCGCCTCGATGTCCACGAGGGCCGTCCGCGGGTGCCGTCGTTCTACGGCCTCGAGGCCCTTCGCGCGGCCGAGGGGACGCTGCCCCGCTACGAAGAGCTGCGCCGCCGGGCCGAGCGCGCGGTCGAGGCCCGCATCGGCTGGCCGGCTCCGAAGGATCCCGCGTCCGCGATCGACGTCGCCGAGCGAGATCTGTCGGTGCTCGACGGCCTCTTCCGCGGGTCGGCGCCGGCGCCGCGCGGAGCCGCCCGCTACCTCACCCAGGGAAACCGGTTCCTCGCCCGCGCGCTGCGGATGCGCTACCAGCGCTGGCAGCGGGGGTGGACCTCGGCCGACGGGCTGGTGAAGCCTTCGGCCGAAGCGCTGGCCGCGCTCGCGCCGCATCAGCTGAAGGCGCGGTCGTTCTCCGCCACCGCGCTGCAGCACTTCGCCGCCTGCCCGTACCGCTTCTTCCTCAGCGCAATCGTCCGGCTCTCGCCCCGGGAAGAGCCGGTCGAGATCGAGGAGCTCGATCCGCTGCAGCGGGGGTCGATCGTCCACGAGGTGCAGTACGGGGTGCTGAGCGCGCTGCGCGAGAAGAAGGTGCCGCTCGACGAGGCGCACCTCGACGACGCGCTGACCGAGATCGACGCGGTGCTCAAAGAGGTGGCCGCGCGCCACAAGGACACCTTCGCCCCCGCGATCGATCGGGTCTGGGACGACGGGCTGGTCGCGATCAGCGCCGACGTGCGCGAGTGGCTTCGCCGCACCGTGCACGGCGCCGCCCAGTGGGCCCCCTGGAAGTACGAGCTGGCGTTCGGGCTCGGCCACCGCGACCAGCAGGATCCGCAGAGCCAGGCGGCCCCCGCGAAGCTCGACGTCGGCCTCACCCTGCGCGGCTCGATCGACCTGGTCGAGCGCAGCCCCACCGGGCAGCTGCGCGCCACCGACTACAAGACCGGCAAGGCCCGGGCGGAAGCGGGGATGGTGCTCGGGGGCGGCAAGACGCTCCAGCCGGCGCTGTACGCGCTCGCGCTCGAGCAGCTCTTCCCGGATCAGAAGGTGGAAGGCGGGCGGCTCTCCTACTGCACCCAGGCGGGCGGCTTCAGCGAGGTCTTCATTCCCCTCGACGCCGCCACCCGGCAGGCGGCCAGCACGGCGGTCGAGGTGGTGGGGCGGGCGCTTCAGACCGGGTTTCTTCCCGCGGCGCCGGCGAAGGACGAGTGCAACTGGTGTGACTACCAGTCGATCTGCGGCGCGTACGAGGAGCGCCGGGTGCGCAACAAGTCGCGCCCCGAGCTCGAAGCGCTCGAGCGGCTGAGGGGGATGAAATGATCCTCGCCGACCAGGCCGCCCGCACCCGCATTGCCGAGGATCTCGACGCCACCCTGGTGGTCGAGGCGGCCGCCGGCACCGGGAAGACCACCGCGCTGGTCGGCCGGATCGTCGCCGTCGTCGCCCGCGGCCACCACGGCGCGACACTGGGGAAGATCATCGCCGTCACCTTCACCCAGAAGGCGGCGGGCGAGATGAAGCTGCGGCTGCGCCAGGCGCTCGAGGATGCGCGCGGCGGCGCCCGCCCCGGCACCCCCGAGCACGCGCGGCTCGAGCGCGCGCTGTCCGAGCTGGAGGTCGCGCGGATCGCCACCATTCACGAGGTGTGCGCCGACCTGCTGCGCGAGCACCCGGTCGCGGCCGGGGTCGACCCGCTGTTCCAGGTCGCCGCCGACGAGGACTCGGCCGCGCTGCTCGACGTCGCCTTCGAGGGGTGGTTTCCGAACGCGCTGCGCGCTCCGGGGGAAGGGGTGCGCCGGTTGCTGCGGCGCAGATCCCGCCGGCGCGATCAGCAGGCGCCCCGAGCGCTGCTGCGCAACGCGGCGCTCCGGCTGGTCGATCACCGCGACTTCGACGGCGCCTGGCGGCGCGATCCGTTCGATCGCGACCTGGAGCTCGAGCTGCTGGTGCCGGTGCTGCGCGGGCTGGGCGAGCTGGCGGCGCAGGGCGCGGACGACGACTACCTCAAGGGGAACCTCGCCGAGATTCACCGCTTCGTGATGGACCTCGACCACC
>JAGSPQ010000695.1 GCA_018262385.1 Myxococcaceae bacterium
TGCGCACCGCCGTCTCTTCACCCGGCGCGTGGGTCGCCTCGTCGCAGAGCGTGACCTGCACGAAAGCGCCGACCATCGCCAGGGCGCGTTGCTTCAGCTCGCCGTGCAGCTTGCCGGCGTCGGTGGGCATGAAGCCCCACGCGCCCAACTCGGTGCCGGCGTAGCCGGTGGCCGAGATCTCGTCGAGCAGCTTGGCGAACCCGATCTGGTGGGTCGGATCAAAATCGAGGATGCCCCAGGAGCAGGGCGCGTTCGCAATTCGATACTCAGGTTTCGTCATTCGTCTGTTCGCTTCTTCGCAGGCAGGTTGCGCGGTTGGTATCACAACTTCCGATCGTCCAGATCAACCTGACGCGGATGGCGGCAACTGCGCAGACCCCTGCGCAGTTGCGACCTTCGAATCTTTTGATCTTCAGCGGTTGGATCTGGCCTGGCACATGCGATGGGGCCCGCCGGTGCAGCTCCCCCTTTCAGCCCTGGATTCCTCCTCGTTTCTCATTGGGCAGGCCCCATTGACTCCCGCGCCGGGCTGTACTTAGTCCGCGCCCCTTGAACCCGATGAAGCGACCCATCATTGCGCGCGCTGACTTTGCGACCGGTTCCGCCCTCTGGGCCGCCGCGAAAGTGCGGGTCCTCCAGTGGAACCGCATCGCCGCTTCTCCCTCCCGGCTGCAGAAGGTCCAGGAGCAGACCCTGCTGGCGCACGTGCGCGCCTGCGCCCCGACCGAGTTCGGCCGCGCCCACCACTTCGACACCATCCGCTCGTACGCCGACTACGCCGAGCGGGTGCCGCTGCGGATCTACGCCGACTTCGAGCCCTACCTCGAGCGGATGCGCAAGGGCGAGCGGAACATCCTCTACCCGGGCTTCATCGAGTACTACGGGCACTCGTCGGGCAGCTCGAACACCACCGCGGCCCACAAGTACCTGCCGATCTCTCCCGAGCAGATCCGCTGGCAGCAGCGGGCCGGCTTCGACATCGTCGCCCGCTACCTCGATCTGTCCGGCGACAAGCGCCTCACCGGTGGCTACATGCTCGGGCTGCTGCCGCCGGCGCTGATCCGCAAAGACGGCCCGGTCGGCATCTCGTCCAACCCCGGCCTGATGCAGCTGCACATGCCGAGCGCGGCGAAGATGATCCAGCTGCCGCAGCCGCCGGTGCGCGACATCGAGATCTACGATCAGAAGCTCAACGCGATGGCCGAGGCGTACCTCGACTACGACGTGCGCGGGATCACCGGCACCACCTGCTGGTTCTCGATCTTCTTCGATCGGCTGATCGCGACCGCCCGGGCCCGCGGCCGCAACGTGTCGACGGTGGCCGAGATCTGGCCGAACCTCCACGCGCTGTTCGGCGGCGGCGTCCACGCCGGCCCGTACCGGCAGATCATCAACGAGCGGATGGGGCGGCCGATCACCCTGATCGACAACTACAACGCCACCGAGGGCGGGCTGTTCGCGGCCACCGATCGCAGCGACGACCACGGGATGCTGATGATCCCCGACCGCGGCGTGTTCTTCGAGTTCGTCCTGCGCGCCGATCACGGCCGGGCCGATGCGAAGCGGGTCCCGCTGTGGAAGGTCGAGCCGGGCGTCGACTACTCGATCGCCGTCACCACCGCGTCCGGCCTGTTCAGCTACTACATGGGCGACGTGATCCGCTTCAACTCCGTCTTCCCCCACCGGATGGAGTTCGCCGGCCGCACCGGCGGAGTGCTCTCGGTCACCCAGGAGCTCACCTCCTTCATCGAGCTCGAGCGCGCGGTCAGCGAAGCGACCCGAGTCAACCCCTGCTCGCTGGTCGACTTCACCGCCTCTTCCGAGGTCGGCATCGACGGCACCGCCAAGGGCCGCTACCTCTTCTTCGTCGAGTTCGATCGCGCCCCGGCCGACCTGCAGTCGTTTACGACTTCGGTCGATAAGGAACTCTGTTTGCAGAACCGCGTCTACCGCGAGCACCGGGCCAAGGACGTGGCGATTTTGTCTCCGGTCGTGATAGCGCTGCCCAAGGGTTCGACTGGGCGCTTCATGCAGGAGATGGGGATGAACAGCGTTCAGAACAAGTTTCCACGCATCATTGATCAGAGTCGTCGAGAACTCCTGCAGGCGATGGTCCTGCGGAATCAGTAATTTTTTATCTAGGGGAAAAAAACGTGAACGAATCTCTTGGCGTTGTCTTTGTCGGTCTCAACGGAGCGGTTACCAGCACCATCGTCGCGGGCGTTGCCCTGATGAAGAAGGGGCTCTCACCCCGCAACGGGATGCTCACCGATGGTCCACTGGCGAAGATGCTGGACGTCGTCCCGCTCGAGAAGCTGGTGTTCGCCGGCTGGGATCTGCGTGGCGACAGCGTCTATGACGCGGCACTCAGCCACGGCGTCGTCCCCAAGCACATGCTCGACCAGGTCAAGGACGAGCTGGTCAACGTCAAGCCGTGGCCGGGCGTCGTCTCGTCGAAGTTCCTCCACAGCCTGGCGGGCAAGCACATCGTCGGCGCTGACACCTACCGCGACGAGATCAAGATCCTCTCGGACAACATCACCGCGTTCAAGAAGCAGCACAACCTCGAGCGGGTGGTGATGGTCAACCTCGCCTCGACCGAGAAGTTCACCGAGCTCAGCGACGTCCACAAGACGATCCCCGCGTTCGAAGCCGGCCTCAACGCGTCGGATGCGCGCATCTCGCCGTCGATGAAGTACCTCTACGTCGCCTGCAAGATGAACTGCGCGCACGTCAACTTCACCCCCAGCCTCTCCAAGATCCCCGCGCTCGAGAAGCTGTCCGAGACCTCGGGCATTCCGATCTGCGGCGAGGACGGCAAGACCGGCCAGACGATGATGAAGACCGTGCTCGCGCCTGCCTTCGCGATTCGCGAGTTCAAGGTCGAGGGCTGGTACTCGACCAACATCCTCGGCAACAACGACGGCCTGGTGCTCAACGACCCGGAGTCGAACAAGACCAAGGTCCAGAGCAAGATCGGCGTGATCGACGACATCCTCGGGTACAAGGTGCCGAACCACCAGGTTCACATCCACTACTACCCGCCGCGTGGCGACGCGAAGGAAGCGTGGGACAACATCGACATCGAGGGCTTCCTCGGTGAGCGGATGCAGATCAAGCTCAACTTCCTCTGCAAGGACTCGATCCTCGCGGCGCCGCTGGTCATCGACCTGTTCCGCCTGATGGACGTCGCGCACCGCAACGGTGACGTGGGCATCCAGCGCCAGATGTCGCTCTTCTTCAAGTCGCCCTACGCGACCGAAGGCGAGCGCCCGATGCACGACCTGTTCAAGCAGTACGCGATGCTCGAGAAGTGGGCCAAGACGGTCGGCGCCCGGCCCGCGAAGAACGCGCCGGTCGGCGCCGTGGTGACGAAGGTTGCCGGCGGCCACCTGGCGACTGGGTAAGCAGGGCATGAATGCGGTGAACGGTGGGGCGCCCCGAGTTTCTCCCGGGGCGCACGTTCGCTGGCCGGTACTGGGAACTGCCGAAC
>JAGSPQ010000696.1 GCA_018262385.1 Myxococcaceae bacterium
CTGCAGGTGCTGCATCTTCAGGATCAGCTCGTCGGCGGAGTCGTCGGGCATGGCCGCAAGTGTAACTAATCGGCCTGCGCGAACCACGCCTTCAGCTCGGGGACCACGCTCTTCTCCCACTGCGGCCCGACCCGCACCTTGATGAACTGGGCGAGCAGCGCGTCGATCAGCCGGCCGAGGCGGGAGACCAGCTCCAGCCGCTCGACCAGCTCCTCGCCCTCGTCGCCTTCGTTGAGCAGCGCCGGCAGCTTCCCTGCGCGCAGATCGAACCGCTCGGCGTCGAGCGTCACCTCGAACGACTGCTCGCCGTGGGTCAGCTGGAGCCGGGCGCCGTGGACCAGCAGGTTGCGCGCGAGCGCGAAGCGGACGATCGACGCGTACGGAGCCGAGACGCCCTTCGCCGCCACCTCGGTCACCTCGCCCGAGCCGGCGCGCAGCAGGATCTTCCCGGTGAACACCACCCGCAGCGGCTGGCCGTCGACCTTGCACAGCGGCTCGGCCGACTCGCTCTTCATCAAGATCCAGCACAGCGCCTCGCGGCCCAGCCAGGCGCGCCCGCGGTAGAGCGCCTCTTTCGCCTTCGCCTGCTCGGCGACCTCCGGATCCACCTCCACCTTCCCCGACGCGCCATCGACGCCGGTCTCGCCCTTCAGGAACCGCGCTTCGGCCTGCGCCTGGGCCCGGGCGTTCATCGTCCCGCCTCCGCCGACTCGAACAGCGCGGGGGTGGGCCCCAGCGCCTCGAGCACCGAGGGCGAGACGAACGAGGCGGGCACCCGCGGAATCAGGCGGACCTCGAGGCCCTGCTCGAGCGCGGTCTGCACCTCTTCGACGATCGAAGTCGAGCTGGCCCAGACCAGCAGCTCTCCCGAGGGCAGCTCGTAGCTGACGTCGGACACCGAGCTGACCGGAGCGGTCTTGCCGCGCAGCGCCTTGCGGATCAGCTCCTTCTGCTCGCTCTTCTCGCGGCGGCCCGGGCCCCGGCCGTTCTTCGCCTCGAACGCCCTGGCCCACTCGACCAGCTCGGCGCGAATGCTCGAGGCCGGCAGGCGGATCTTCTCCACCCGCCAGGCGAACAGCGCATACAGGCCCTCGAACAGCGCGCCGGCGGAGAAGGTGGTGGCCCGATCGTCCTCCAGCTCGACGAACCCGGCGGCGCGCAGCTCGTCGCTCTTGGGGTCGATCGGCTCGAAGGCGGCGGTCTTCAGCGCTTTCGTCAGCCACTTCTTCACGTCTTTGGGGACCGCGCCCTCGAGGCGAAAGCGCGAACAGCTGACGGTTCCTTTCCGGATCGGCATCCGCCAGTTTTCCGGCAATCGAGAACCGAAATCACCAAATGAATGATCGCCGGCCCGCAGGAGACTGACGCGACGATGAACGCGGCCGGAGCCGGGGCTGCCTCAACGAGGGGAATCCCAAATGTCCTTGAATCTTGCGCGGGCCTTCACGGCCCGGTCGGTAGCGTCATGTCTGGTTGGGCTCTTTTTTCTGACCGGCTGTAGCAATGGAGGACAGCTCACCCCTGCCCGCCCCCAGCCCCGCGGCCACACCGCCCAGGCGCTGGGCACCGGCTACGCCGGCACCGCCAACTTCGACGTCCCGGGGGTGGATCCGGGCACCTGGGAGGGCTCGCCGCTCGGCACCGGCACCTGGTCCACCGGCGCCACCCCCCCCGCAGTCGGGCGGCCCCTCGGGCATCGGCTTCTACGACAACCAGAGCGGCCAGCTGGGCCACTTCCTGATGATTGGAAACTTCTCCGGCAGCGGCCACTTCTTCGGGATCGTCTCGGACGGCGCGGTGCTCACGGTCGGCACCACGGCGATCAACAACACCACCCTCTACGCCGGGATCTTCGACTCGGCGACCGGAGACCCGGTCGCGCTCGCCAGCTCGGGCACGATCACCCTCAGCGCCGCCGGGCTGATCGGCGGGCGGATCACCGGCAGCTTCAGCGGGACCCTCGACGACGTCACCCCGACCGGGTGCACCTCGAGCGCCCAGTGCCTGGCCGGCGAGCAGTGCGTCTCCGGTCGGTGCGTGCCCCAGGGCTGCACCTCGAACGCCCAGTGCAGCAGCGGCCAGGTGTGCCAGGCCGGCCAGTGCGTCACCGTCGGCTGCACCTCGAACGCGCAGTGCGGCAGCGGCCAGGTGTGCCAGGCCGGCCAGTGCATCACCGCCGGCTGCACCTCGAACGCGCAGTGCGGCAGCGGCCAGGTGTGCCAGGCCGGCCAGTGCGTGGCGGCTCCGGCGTGCACCACCGACGCGCAGTGCGGCAGCGGCAAGAAGTGCCAGGCCGGCCAGTGCGTCACCGTCACTCCTGCGGCGTGCAACGGGCGGCAGGGCGATGGCAGCTACCGGGGCAAGAGCGGAACCAGCATGGTGTGCTCGGCCTTTGCCACCAGCGGCGTCAACGTCGGTCAGGCCTTCGCGGCGATCGGCGATGACGGCAACGGCCTCAACCTGTTCGTGATGGATCCGGCCCAGGACTCGGCGGGCGCGATCCTCCCGCTCACCGCCTGCCCGTCGGCCCCGGGGACGGTGGCGATCTCCAACGGCAGCCTGTGGGAGCAGACCACCTCCGGCGGAGTCACCTTCTACGCCGTCCGCCCGGCGACCTCGGCGAGCGTGACCTTCACCGCGGTCGGCACGTCGATCGTGGGGACCTTCTCGATGGCGCTGGTCGGCGGCGGGCAGGTGATCGGCGAGTTCCAGGTTCACTGAAGAGCGCAGGTTGTCAGCGGGCGGCGCGGGCGGTCTAAGAAGCCCCCGATGCGTCGCCCGCTTTTCGCTGCGTTGTTGCTGTGCGGCTGTCTGCGGGTCCCGCCGGCGGCGATCCCGATGGCGTTCGTGGCCGATCCGTTCCCCGGCGGCCAGCGGGCGAAGTGTCTGCTGGTGCTGCTGCCGGGAGCCCGCGATCGCGCCGAGACGTTTCGCGAGGAGCACTTCCTCGACGCGGTGCGCGCCAGCGGCCTGTCGGTGGACGTGGTCGCCGCCGACGCGACGATGGGCTACTACCTTCAGAACCTCGCCGCCCTGCGCCTGGAGACCGACGTGATCGGCCCGGCGCGCCGCAAGGGCTACGCGCAGGTGTGGCTGTTGGGGATCTCGATGGGCGGCTTCGGCGCCTTCCACTACACCCAGCGCTACCCGGAGCACGTCGACGGGATCGCCGCCTTCGCGCCCTACCTGGGCGAAGCGCCGGTGGTGCAGTCGATTCGCGCCGCCGGCGGGCTGGCGAAGTGGACCCCGCCCCCGGTCGAGCCGCTGACAGATGCCAACCACGCCTTGCAGATCTGGGGGTACCTGCACCGGATCACCACCGGCCAGCTGCCTTCGCCCGAGCTGTACCTGGGCTGCGGCGACAGCGATCGGATGCGCGACTCGGTGGCGGTGCTCGCCGAGGCGCTGCCGAAAGACCGGGTGCAGACCACCCCCGGCGGACACAGCTGGGGCCCCTGGCGGGCGCTGCTGAAGCAGTTTCTGAGCACCTC
>JAGSPQ010000063.1 GCA_018262385.1 Myxococcaceae bacterium
CGGCGCAGTAGCCTTTTTATGCTTAGAAGGGCCTCGTGAACCGCGCACTCCTCCTGACCTTCGCCTGCTGCGTCGCCGCCTGTGGCGCGCCGGCCCCTGTCGATCCCCTCCCCTTCCCGGCCGCGGGGCCGGACGCCGCTCCGGATCCTGGAGTGCTGGGCCCGTTCCCGGTGGGGGTGCGGACGATGGAGATCCTCGACACCGGCCGGAAGAAGCCGGACGGCAGCCCGCGAACGCTGGTGACCGAGATCTGGTACCCGGCCACCCAGGCCAGCAAGGGCGGAGCGGGCGCGAAGTACAACATCAAGGACCTCTTCACCCCCGAGCAGCAGGCGCAGATCGGCACCGCGGTCGTGCCGGTGCTGGAGACCGCCGCGGTGCGCGACGCGCCGCCCGCGGCGACCCACGGGCCTTTTCCGCTGGTGATCTTCAGCCACGGCCAGGCGGCGATGCGGTGGCAGTCGACCTACCTCACCATCTTCCTCGCCAGCCACGGCTACATCGTGGCCTCGCCGGATCACGAAGGGGGCACCCTCTACGACGTGGTGCGCGGCCAGCTGTCGGCAACGACCGAGGGGCTGGAGAAGCGGCCGCAGGACGTGAGCTACCTCGTCAACCGGCTGTCGCGGCTTCCCGAGGGCGATCCACTCAAGAGCTTGATCGACATCGAGCACCTGGGGGTCTGCGGTCACAGCTTCGGAGGGCTCACTTCGCTGCGGGTCGCGGCGCTCGACAAGCGGGTGAAGGCGATCGTCCCTCAGGCGCCGGTGAGCACCGACATCGCGTGGATCGGGCTCGCGATGCCGGTCGAGCTGAAGATCCCGGTGCAGATCCAGGGGGCGCACCAGGACAAGACGCTGCCGTGGGACGAGCACATCGCTCCGGCGTGGGCCGCGCAGCAAAAGCCGCGACAGCTGCTCGACGTGGTGGCCGGCGGGCACTTCACCTTCTCGGATCTGTGCCAGTTCGATCTCGCCGCCCTCGCCGACGCGGTGAAGCTCAACATCCCGGGCACCGACATCAAGAAGGTGCTCGCCGACGGCTGCGGGCCGGACAACCCTCCGGCCTCGGTGGCGCAGCCGCTGATGCGGCACTTCGCGATCGGCTTCTTCAACGCCGAGCTGCGCGGGTCGCCGAAGTCGCGCGAGCTGCTGACCCAGGAGAAGGCCACCGGGTTCGGCGCGGGCGTGGCGGTCTTCACCAGCGATCCGTAGCGCTGCCTCAGCGGTCCAGCCGACGCGCCACGGCGAGCAGCAGCCCGACCGTCTCGTCCAGCGCGGCGGGGTCGATCAGCGCGCGCCGATCTTCGGCGGAGTGCAGTCGCCGCTGGATCGCGTGCCCGGGCAGATCGCTGGCCAGCGTCACCGCGGGGATTCCCGCTTCGAGGAACGCTCGCGCATCGGTGACGGCCGAATAGAACGTCCGGTGCACCGGCTTTCCCCGCCGCTCGAGATGCGCCGCGCTCACCGCCTCGAGCAGCGCCGCGTCGGGTGGGTAGCTGACCAGCAGCGCCGACTCGGACTTGAACACCGCCAGATCCGCCGTCGCGCCGACGCCATCGAGGTTGATCACCCGGGTGCCGGCCACCCCCTTCCCCGAGCGGACGAAGGCCCGCGATCCCTCGACTCCGATCTCCTCGCCGCTGAAGAAGATGAAGTCGACGTCGGTGTGCGCCAGCGGCGACGCCTTCAGTTGCTGCGCGATCGCGATCACCACCGCACAGCCCGCGCCGTCATCGATCGCGCCCGGACTGCGGTTGGGGACGAACGCGCCGCCGGTCGAGACGAGGAAGTACGAGAGCCCGGAGAACAGCGCGGCCCCGCAGGCGACCGGGACGAGCTTCGGCCACCGCCCGCGCCACGCCGCGAACGCCGCGACGATCATCAGCAGCGAGCACGGCACGGTGGCGAAGGTCAGCGGTGCGCGGACCAGGTGATCGAGCAGATCGGTCTTGGTGTCGTAGTGCGCGGAGAAGACGAGCCGCCCGGTCGCGGTGCCGCTCGCCGGAAGGTGCGCGACGACGTGCTGCTGGGGGACCCCGCCGGCGAAGTCCAGCAGCGGCACGCCGACGTCGAGCCACACCACCAGCAGCGCCGGCCCGACCAGCGCCACCGCGAGCGCCGACCTTGCGTGCTTGCGCGCGAGCAGCAGCGCGTACCCGACCCCGATCGCCAGCGCGACCATCCCCGCGATCCGCAGCCGCCACGGATGCGCCGTCCACGTCACCGACTCGACCGCCAGCCCCAGCTGCTGCATCGTCGTGGTGAGCCACGCCGCGGTCTCGTCCAGCGCCGGGGTGCCGTTCTCCCGCGGCGCCGAGGCGAGGTGATCGAGCAGCGGGTCCCAGTCGGTCATCGGCGCGAGGGCTTAGCGCGATCCGCCGGTTGCCGCGCGGCGTCAGTTCATCCGTGCCGGGCACATCCCTTCCGCGCCGCAGCCGCCGCCACCGCAGGGCGGGGCATCGCTCTTCCGGGGCGACGACCCGCCGCCCTTCATCGAAAACGCGCTGAGCGAGATGCGGCGCTCGACATGCTGGCCGCACCCTTCGTGGGTGGTCAGCACCGGGTCCGTCATCTTCTGCTTCACTTCGAAAGTGCCGCACTTCGGGCAGTCGTACTCGTAGATGGCCATGCGCTCTCCTCGGTCGTTGCGTCTACCAGAAGTCAGTACTCCGAATCCGCCGGGGGCGGCGGCGTGCGCTCGTGGGCGCAGACCGCGGCGTGGCGGAGCTTCCCTTCTTTTTCGTCCGCGTCGGGAGGGACCTCGAACATGAAGCAGTCGCTCGAGAGCGAGACGAACGCGTCGTGCACGGACGGCGCGACAGCCGGCTGGTAGAAGAAGAGCACCCACCGGTTCTCTTTCGCCGGAGTGAAGCCGGCCGGCGCCTTGGCGTTGTAGTTGTCGGCCGGCGAGTTGAGCTCGATCTCGATCACCTTGTTCCGCATCCCGTCGGCGACGGGGATCCAGCGGCGCAGGCAGCCGCTGAGCAGCAAGCAGAGAGCGACGGCGATCCATCGAAGCTTCATGTCCTCGGGTCCGGGCGAACGGGCGGTGGAGCATCACCGTGCCGCACGGCAGTGGCAAGGCTGCCCGCCCCGCGGACCGCGCACTCTTCTGCAGGATCTCAGTAGGCCGGGCATCGCCCTTGCGCTGCGATTCCGGGTCGAGCTACGGCCGCCGAATGCCTCGAGCTCTCTCGCTGACCCTTGCCGCGCTCACCCTGGCGTCCCTCGCCGCCCTGCACGGCGGCTGCTCTGGCGGGACCGGGGGAGGAACCGGTGGCGGAGACGGAGCAGGCGGCGGCGCGGCGGGCGGGGCAGGCGGCGGCGCGGCGGGCGGCGCGGGCGGAGGCACCGCAGGCGGGACGGGAGGAGGCACCGCGGGAGGCTCCGGCGGTGGGCAGGCGTATCCGCCGCTGGGCCCGATCGCGCAGACCGAGCTGATGCGGATGACGACCCAGCTCGCCAGCGACGCGTTCGATGGCCGCAAGCCGGGCACCCCCGGTGGGCTCGCCGCCCGCGCGTACGTCATCGCCCAGCTGCAGGCCTGCGGAGTGAAGCCCGCCAGCGCCGCGGGGTTCGAGCAGCCGCTGACGCCGTACGCGGGCGCGAACGTGCTCGGAATGATCGAGGGCACCGACCCGGCGCTGAAGGATCGGGTGGTTATCCTGAGCGCGCACTACGACCACCTCGGCAACTGCAGCGGGCAGATCTGCAACGGGGCCAACGACAACGCCGCGGCGGTGTCGGCGATCATCGGGGTGGGCTGCGCGCTGGCCGCTGCTCCGGCGAAGCGCTCGGTGATGATCGCGAGCTGGGACGCCGAAGAGCCACCCACCTTCCTCAGCGCGGCGATGGGCAGCCAGTACTACGCCACCGACGCGGTGATTCCGCTCCCGCGGATCGATGTCGCGGTGGTGCTCGACCTGGTCGGCTCGAACCTGTGGCCCAGCTACCAGGGCAGCTTCTTCCTGGGCGCGGAGACCAGCGACGCGGTCGCCTCCGCCCTCGACGCGGCGCTCGCCACCACGACCGGGGCGCTGAAGCCCCACCGCGGCGCGCTCGCGCTGGCAGAAGAGACGGTGCTCGGCCAGCAGCCCTGGAGTGACTACGACGCGTTCCGCGATCGCAGCATCCCGGTGCTGTTCCTCAGCGACGGGCAGAACCGGAAGTACCACACGCCCGCCGACGAGGTTTCCGCGCTCGATCCGGCCAAGCTCGCGCTCGAGACCCGCTTGCTGCTCGAGGTGATCTGGAACCTGGCGAACGCCGTCCAGACCCCGGTCTTCAAGATCGGAGGCACCAGCCACCTCGTCGACGCGAACACGGTGGTGCCGGTGCTCGAGGCGGCCCTCGGTTCCGGCGGAATCGTCAGCGCGCTCGGCCTGTCGGCGGCGACCACCACCCGGCTCCAGGCGGATCTGACGGCGGCGAAGGACGTCCAGACCCGGCTGACCGGCGGCGCGACCGCCACCACCCAGGACCTGACCGTGCTGCGCCGCTCAGTGCAGCGGGTGATGTGCCATGCCGGCGGGCAGCGCAGCGAAGCGACCTGCAACTCGTTCTGACGCCGGGCGGCGGGTCACCACGACGTAGCCGAGGATTCCCCCGCCGACGAAGCTCAGAAGAACTGCAGCGAGGCGGCGGTGGCGTAGAGGAGCGGAGAGGCGATCGCGGTGATCCGGTGCGCGAGCACCAGCCCCTCGTTGCCGGAAGCGCTCGACGCTCCAGACAGTGCGATCGCGATCGCGAGGCGCGCGATGTTCGCCGCCGCCGACGCGTACATCAGCGACTGGTGAAGGATGTTCTTCACCGTGGTTCCTCCCGGGCGGGGCGGCGCGGTGGCGGCGAGCAGGTAGTTGGCGATCAGCGCCACCTCGGCCGCGCCTCCCAGCGCGATCTCGGGCACGAGGAAGGACTTGCTCCCGCTGCCGCCGCCGAAGCGGGAGTGGTCGTCGAGCGCGAAGAAGACCAGCGAGCCGAGCAGCAGCGCCTCGCTCACGTAGCCGATGCTGCGGTGCAGCTCGAAGCGCGCGCGGCGCCTGGCCTTCGCGTCCTCGGCGTCGACGGCACTGGGGGCGTCAGCAGCCACCGGAGCGTCGGGCGCCACGGCAGCCGGAGTGGCGGCAGGCTCGGTCTCCGGCTCGGCGGCGAATGCGGGCGCTGCGAGAGACAGCAGCAGGATCAACGAGATTGAGCGCAAGCGTGTGCGGTGGAGCAGCCCTGGGTTCGCGTGGCCGCGTGCACCGTCCTCCCGGCGGGGAACCTAGTGGCAGGGTGCGGGAGCCGCACGAAACTTCCCCCCGCCGATTCAGTCGTCCGCCTCGAGGGCGAAGCCGCGCTTGCCGGTGACGAGGACTTCGTTCGAGCGGGCGACGGTGTCTCCTCGCTCGAGCCTGGCGGTCGCGCGGCCGAGCGCCGCCAGCTGCTGGTAGCGCGCGCGTGAGGCGCGGCCGTCAGGCGTGCGCCGATGGCGGGCCTTCCACGCGTGGACCATCGCGTTGAGCGAGTGAAGTTCGCCGACCGCGTCGGTCCGCCCGTAGGCGCGCAGCAGCTCGCCGTCGACCACCGCGTCCCCCAGCCACCGCCGCGCCGCCGCGATCATCAACCGGTCGAGGCTCGCGAACAGCCGACGGCCGTCGATCCGGCCCAGCCGCTGCTGGTGCCGCCGCAGGGTGTGCTGGGCGAGCCAGCCCCAGTCGGCCCGGAGCGAGTGCGACCACGCCTCGTCGTAGTGACTGGAGCCCAGGTCGAGCTTCAGCGCGGCGAGCGTCCCGGCCGAGCGGGTGAACGGCGCGAGGCTCTTCCCCCGGCTCCAGCGCAGCTCGAGATCGGTCTTGCAGGAGTCGAGATCGCGCAGCACCAACCGCCCGTTCATCGCGCGGTCGAACAGCACGTTCTGCTGGTGAAGATCGAGCAGCAGCCCTTGGCCGAACGCGAGCCTGGCGAACGCCTCGACCAGCGGAGCCCAGAGGGCGCGCTCGATGAACGAGACCACCTGCTCGGCGCGGGCGCGCGGTCCGGCGAGCGAGATCACCAGCGGCAGCCCGGCGTCGTCGGCGAAGAGCGAGAAGCCGGGAATCAGGCGCCCCAGGTCGGGCCGCAGCTGCCGCCCGAGGCTCCCCCACTCCTTGTCGAGCTGGCGCACCGAGACGGGCTCGCGCAGCACCTCGACTCCCGCCACGCAGCCACTCACCGCGACCGCGCGCTCGAGCTTGCTCGCCTCGAGCAGCCGGTTGAGCCGCAGCAGCTCGACGTCCAGCGAGAGCTTGAGCCCGAACGCCGCGGCCGGCTGCCCGTCGCGCCACACCACCAGCGAGCGCGGCGACGCCGTCGGCGTGGCCCAGAACGTCTCCCGGCCCTGTCCGTGCTCGGCGACGTCGAGCGCGTGAGCGTCCGCCATCATCGGGTGAAAGAAGCAGCGGACCCGGCGCTCGCCGTCGCGGCGCAGGAAGAGGGCGCGGCGCAGCACCGGCGGGACACGGTCCGCGCGCACCCGCATCTGGCGCAGCGGGACCTCGAGGTACGGCAGCCGGAACACCGGCTGGTTCGAGGGGAGAAAGCGCGGGGGGATGACCCGCAGATCCACCGGCGCGAAATGCCGCGGGCTGCGCGCCTGGGCGTTGACCCGCTGCTCCAGCCGCAGCCAGCTCTTCAGCTTCGCGGGGACCGCCGGCTTTCGCAGCCGACCCTCGCGCTGCTCCTCGACCCAGGCGCGGAAGGCGGAAGGGTCGCGCACCGCCTTGCCCGGGTTTCCCATCACCCGCGCGAGCTCTTCGAAGAACACCCGCCGTGCGCCGAGCGCGTGGATCGGCCCCGAGAGGAAGAAGGAGTGCAGGCTCTGCTCGAGCCCTTCGCCGAAGTCCTGCTCGACCCGGGTGTCGAGGGCGCGCGCGAGGCGACGCAGCGAGGGACGCGCGGCGTCGAGGAAGGGCAGGTCGACGCCGACGTCCTCGAGATCCCGTACGAAGAAGCGTCCGGTGAGGAGCCCGGCGCGGGTCCGCTCGACCAGCAGGTTCTGGGCGTGGGCATCGCAGCTCCAGCCGTCGTCGAGCGCCGAGCACATCCACGCGCGGAGGAATGGGCGAATCAGCTTCTCGCGCACCAGCGTCGCGGTCGAGACGCGGTGCAGCCGGGCGAGCGCGTCGAGCAGCCCGTGCTCGGTCAACGCGAACCAGGGAGTCAGCCGCAGCTTCGGCGGCACCTCGCGGATGAGGAACGCGCCCTGCGGCGATGCGACGGCGAGCGTCTCGGGCAGCACCTGGAGCCCCTGCTTCGAGCCGAGCGCCTGGAGCAGCCGCGAGCGATCGACACAGCTCGAGGCGGCCGCTGCGCTCAGCGTCCGGCGCTCGCCTCCGAGCACCACCGGCAGCGAGAGCTTGGCGAAGAACGGCTGCGCCGGGCGATCCGCGCGCCAGACGAGCAGCGTGCGAATCGAGGCGGTCGGCGTGCCGTAGAAGACGGGCCCCCCTCCCCCCTTCATCACCAGCGGGTGCACCAGACACAGCGCGCGCCCGCCCCGGACGAAGGTCGAGCGCACGAGCTGGCTGGGATGGGCGGCGGTGACGGGCGCGTCCGCCCAGAACGACTGCAGCCGGAACACCGGCCGCGCCCGGGGAAGAAAGCGCGGGTCGATCGGCTCATCGTCCCCGCCGATCTTCTTCCGATCGAGCTGGGGACGAAGGTGGCGTTGCTCCGCTTCGAGCAACGCCTGGAAATTCCCGGGCAGCCGCGCCCGCTCGAGCGCGGCGGCTTCGGCGTCGAGGATCAGTTACTCCGCCAGCGGGGGCGCCGAGTCCTTCAGCGCCTTGGCGAGATCCACAGCGCGCTTGCCGGTGAGCGACATCTTCGCCACTTCGTCGTTCGACAGGCCGTTGTTGTCGAGGTCGTACTTGGCGACCATCGACTTCTTCGCGTACTCGACCGCGCGCTTCACGTCCGACGCAGTGACCTGCGCGCCGGCCCGGAAGTCCCGGTTGTCGACGAACTTGAAGAAGATGTCGACCAGCGGCGCCTGCCGGCGCGGGACCCGGTCGGTGGCCAGCGCGTTCTTCACTTCCGCGCGCGAGATCTTGCCGTCCGCCCCGCCGATCTTGATCAGGGTCTTCGCTGCGGTCTCGAGTGCGCGGTTGACGTCTGCCTTTGCGATGCGGGCCATTGGGAGCCTTGGGGTTGGAGGGAAGGCGCGGAAAGTAGCGCCCGGCCGGACAGCTGCAAAGCCGGCGTTGGTGACTTCCCGTCAACTAAACGGGCTCAACCGCTAATGTCTTGGATTGCAGAGGCGGCCTTGCGAATCAGGCCTCGGGATCCTACGCAGCAGCGATGCAGCCCCACTCCGTCGGCGCAGAGCGTCGGGTTCACCCCCGAATCCCGGTCTCCACCCGGGCCGAGCTGATCACTGCCATCGGCAGCCGCTGGGTGGCGATCGAAGATCTGTCGATGGGTGGGGCGAAGGTTCGGGTCGAGGCCGCGGCCGGCGAGTGGGGCGACGCCGTAGACCTCCGCCTGCCCGGAAACCGGGACCTCGCCCCGCTTCGCGCCACCATCGTCCGCACCCAGCGCGACGGATCCGACTTCCTGCTCGGGCTCCGCTTCGACCCGCTCCCGCCGATCACTCGGCAGGTGCTCGCCTCGATGCTCGAGCTGCCGAGCTGAGCCGCCGCGGCCGCTGGTTCAGGGCACGAAGACGAAGCTGCCCGACCACGAGCCGTAGTCGAAGGTGGTGACCCCGTTGCGGACCGTGCCGAGGTAGGCGGGCTCACCCGGGCGAATCTCCACGGTGAGCGGGCCCCCGGTCGTGAAGTCGATGAGGCCGGAGTGGACGCCCGCGGTGCAGACCGAAGAGTCATCGGTGTAGATGTCCGTGCCCCAGACCGACACCGAGGTGCCTGCCGGATCGCACACCGCGGAGATGCGAGTGCCGTTCATGCCGCGGTAGATGGCGACGTCATCGTTCCAGGTGAACGCGCCACCATCGACGGCCACGCCGCCGTCGTAGAGCGAGGTGCCACTGTCCACCGCGGTGCCGCCGCCTGCTCCGCCAGCCGTGCCGCCGCCCGCGCCGCCGGCCGTGCCGCCACCTGCGCCGCCGGCCGCCCCGCCGCCCGCGCCACCAGCCGTCCCGCCGCCCGCGCCACCAGCCGTCCCGCCGCCCGCGCCACCGGCCGTCCCGCCACCCGCGCCACCGGCCGTCCCGCCGCCCGCGCCGCCGGCCGTCCCGCC
>JAGSPQ010000697.1 GCA_018262385.1 Myxococcaceae bacterium
ACAAATCCACCCTACTTTTTTCCGAGCGCGTCGCTGATCGCGCCGAAGACCTGCTCGGCGTTTCCCATTCCGTCGATCCGGCTGAGCAGGTTGCGCTTCTCGTAGAAGTCTTTGAGCGGCGCGGTGTCCTGGGCGTAGATCCGCAGCCGGTTCTGCACCTTCTCCGGCACGTCGTCCGGCCGCTGCACCAGGTCGGCGCCGCACTTGTCGCACTTGCCGGTGACCTTCGGCGGGCTGTTGACGAGGTGAAACACCGAGCCGTCTTTGGGGCAGCTGCGCCGGCCGCCCATCCGCCCAACGATCGCCGCCTCGTCGACCTCGAGCGAGACCACCCGATCGATCTTCTTCCCCGCCCGCTTCAGCTGGGCCTCGAGCGCCTCGGCCTGCGGCAGGGTGCGGGGAAAGCCGTCGAGCACGAAGCCCTGGGTGGCGTCGTCGCGCTTGAGCCGTTCTTCGATGATCTGGATCACCAGATCGTCGGGAACCAGCTTGCCGTTGGCGAGCAGCGGCTCGACCCGCTTGCCCAGCTCGGTGCCCAGGCGAATCGCCTCGCGGAGGATGTCGCCGGTCGAGATCTGGGGCAGCGCGTACTTCTGCAGCATCAGCTTGGCCTGGGTGCCTTTGCCGGCGCCTGGAGGTCCGAGAAGAATCAGATTCATCGTTTCGCTCCCCCTTCCTTGCCGAAGGTGCTTACGCGGCGACCTTCATCCGGCCGCGAATGCGCGGACCGCGGGGGCCGGCAAAGCCCTCGTAGTTGCGCGAGATGAGGTGCTGCTCGATCTGCTGCACGGTGTCGAGCGCGACCCCGACCACGATCAGCAGCGCGGTGCCGCCGAACTGGAACGGCACGTTGAGCAGCTGGGCGATGATCGACGGGATCACGCAGATCGCCGCCAGGTAGACGCCGCCGCCGAAGGTCAGCCGGGTGAGCACCCGCTCGATGTAGTCGGCGGTCTGCCGGCCCGGCCGGATCCCGGGGATGTAGCCGCCCTGCTTCTTGATGTTGTCCGCCACGTCGTCCGGCCGGAAGGTCAGCGAGGTGTAGAAGAAGGCGAAGAAGATGATCAGCGCGACGAAGATGCCGTTGTAGATCCAGGCGCTGCTGTTGAGGGTCTGCTGCACTCCGCCGACGAAGGGGAGCCAGCTGCCGAGGGTAGCGGGCACCGAGAGGATCGCGCCGGCGAAGATCGGCGGGATCACGCCCGCGCCGTTGACCTTCATCGGGAAGTAGGTCGCCTGGCCGGCGAACATCTGCCGTCCGGCCATCCGCTTGGCGTATTGCACCGGGATGCGCCTCATCCCCCGTTCGACGTAGACGACCGCGGCGACGATCACCACCATGAAGACCAGGAGCCCAATCACCGCTCCGGCGCTGATCGTCTCGGCATTGACCGCGTCATAGAGCGAGCTGGCGGCGGGGACGATGCCGGCGACGATGCCGGCGAAGATGATCAGCGAGATGCCGTTGCCGATGCCGCTCTCGGTGATCCGCTCGCCCAGCCACATGATGAAGGCGGTGCCGGCGGTGAGGCTGACCACGGTCATGAAGGTGAAGTAGAGGTTGTCGGTGGGGACGACGATCTGATCGATGCCGCCGCTCTGGGTGACGTCGGTCGAACGGCCCAGCGAGCTGAGCCAGCGGCTGATCGCGATGCCCTGGACGATCGAGAGGACGATCGTGCCGTAGCGGGTGTACTGATTGATCTTCTGCCGGCCGCCGGCGCCCTCTTTCTGCAGGCGCTCGAGGGTGGGGACGACCACCGCCAGCAGCTGCATGATGATGCTGGCCGAGACGTACGGCATGATCCCCAGCGCGAAGATCGACATCTGGTTGAGCGCGCCGCCCGAGAACATGTTGAAGAGGTTGACGAGGCCGCCCGCCTTCCGCTGCGCTTCCATGTAGGCGGTCATCGCCGTCCGGTCGACGCCCGGGGTGCTGATGAAGATCCCCAGCCGGTAGACGGCGAGGATGCCCAGAGTGAAGAGCAGCCGGCCGCGCAGCTCGGCGATCCGGAAGACGTTGGTGAAGGCATTGAGGGCCATCGAGTGAGTCTCCTTCGAAACAAAAACAACAGCGCCCCTCTACCGGAAGTCCGATGAGGGGCGCGGGAACCTAACCAATCATGTCGGTGGTCGCCACCAGCGCCTGCTGCCTTTTCAGGCCTTGGCCTTGGCGGCCGGCTTCTCCGCCTTCGGGCGCTTGCGGCCGTTGGCGCGGGTCAGACCGTCTTCCTTGTGGGTCACCAGCCCGAGCTCTTCGGCGGTGCCGCCCACCTTGGCGATCGCTTCCTTCGCGCTCGCCGACATCTTGTGGACCTTCACCGTCAGCTTGCGGGTCAGGGTGCCGTTGCCGAGGACCTTGATCCCCGACCAGACGCCCTTGACCAGGCCCATCTTGCGCAGCGCGGCCTCGTCGACCACCGAGCCGGCGCTGAACCGCTCGAGCTCGCTCAGGTTCACCACCGCGTACTCCTTGCGGTTGGGCGAGATGAAGCCGAACTTCGGCAGCCGGCGCTGGAGCGGGCTCTGGCCGCCTTCGAAGCCTTCGAAGTGCATGTTGCCGCTGCGGGCCTTCTGGCCCTTGCCACCGCGGCCGGCGGTCTTGCCAGTGCCGGAGCCCTGGCCACGGCCGACCCGCTTCTTGCGGTGGTTGGAGTGAAACGGCGCTTTGAGGGTGTGGAGCGTGGTCATGAAAGTCCTCTGTTACTTCTTGGCAGCAGCGGCTTCGGCCGCCCGGCGGGCATCGCGGTTGCGGATGTGGGCCGGCTTGCGGCGCACGGTCGTCTTCGGCTCGTCCTTCACCACCTCGTGCGAGACGAGGTGCTGGACCTTGAAGATCATCCCCCGGATCTCGGGGGTGTCCTTCAGCAGCCTTTCCTGGTTGAACTTGCGCAGGCCGAGACCCTGGATGGTGCGCAGCTGGCGCTCGTTGGCGCCCGAAAAACTCTTCGTCAGCTTGACCTTCAAACCCATGGCTAGTTCCTCGCCTCAGGCTTCTTGAGGCCGAAGTGAATCTCTTTTCCGCGCAGCCGCGAGACCTGCTCGGGCGAGCGCAGCTGCTTGAGGCCCTGAACGGTGGCCTTCAGCACGTTGTGCGGGTTTCGCGAGCCCTGGCACTTCGACAGGATGTTGCGAACTCCGGCGGCCTCGAGCACCGCGCGCACGCTGGCGCCGGCGATCACGCCCGTACCTTCGGAGGCCGGCTTGAGCAGCACCTGACCGGCGCCGAAGTGACCGAGCACCTCGTGAGGAATGGTGTGGCCCATCAGCGGCACGCGGAACAGGTTCTTCTTCGCGTTCTCTCCGCCCTTGCGGATCGCCTCGGGGACTTCGTTCGCCTTGCCCAGGCCGACGCCGACGTGGCCGTTGCCGTCGCCCACCACCACCAGCGCGGCGAAGGAGAACCGGCGGCCGCCCTTCACGACCTTGGCGACGCGGTTGATGTTGACGACGCGGTCGGTGAGATCGAGATCGTTCGGATTGATCGG
>JAGSPQ010000064.1 GCA_018262385.1 Myxococcaceae bacterium
GCTGCGCCAGCGCTCCACCCAGGTGGTGCGCCGGGCGTTCCTCCGCGCCGGTGGGCGGCTGCCGATCGTCGGAGTCGGTGGGATCTTCAGCGGGGCCGACGCCTGGGAGAAGATCCGCGCGGGCGCGTCGCTGGTCCAGCTCTACACCGGGTTCATCTACGGCGGCCCGCTGACGGTCAGGCGGGTGCTCGACGAGCTCGAGCAGCTGGCGGCCGACGCAGGCATCACCCGGCTCGCCGACGCGGTCGGGCGCGGCGCCTGACCCAAAGTCAGATCGGCTTCTCGCCCTCGATCGGCAGCGCCAGGATCTTCTTCGGGTCGACCTGGCCGTCCTTTGCCCACTGCTTGCCCACGTCCTCCAGCAGCGAGGTCAGCGCCCGGTCGATCATCGTCTTCAGCTCGTCCTTCGGGCCCGGCAGCAGGGCGAGCGCGCGCGCGCCGACGTTGGCCTTCAGCCGCGCCGAGGTCGCCGTCTTCTCGAAGAACAGCTCGCACAGCTGCGGCAGCTTCTCGGCGGGCAGCGGCTTCACCTCGTACACCCCGTCGAGCTCGGCCCAGGCGACCGCCGCCGCCAGCAGCCGCTGCGGAGTCAGCTCGGACAGCTTGGCGCCGAACCGGGCCACCACCTCGGCCGGGCTGGGCTCGAGCAGCGCCTGGAGCACGATGCGCTGCTGGCGGACCCGCTGCAGCAGCGCCTCGCTGTCCAGCAGCTCGCGGCGGGCCCGAAACGCCACCGGCTCGGCGCCCGGGACCTTCAGCGTCCGCAGCGGCCGCTTGCGCAGCAGCGCCGCGAGCGCGGCCGCCTCTTCGTCGAGCGCCAGCCAGGTGTCGGCAAACTTCGCCATCGGCTCGCTCGCCATCCGCTCGACCTGCCGCTTGAGCTGCAAGGTGAGCGAGAAGCCCAGCTGGAAGGTCTTCTTCAGGGTGTGGGCCCGGACCACGTCGCTGGCTTTGGCGGGATCTCCGCCGCACAGGTGCTCGAGCCCCAGGCTCAGGTAGTCGCGGGCCTGCTCGCTGATCCGCCGGATCGCCAGCGGGTCTCCGGGCTCGGCGCCTTCGGCCACCAGCGCGCAGTTCACCAGGTAGCGCACCTCGGCCTCCAGCACCTGCCGCTCGTGGGCGTCGAGGCCCTTGAAGGCGGCCTCGACGTAGTCCGCCCGCGCGTGGGGGTGGGCCAGCGCCTGGGCCGAGTCGGCGGGCGCCAGCTTGGCGGGATCCAGCCAGGCGAACAGCTTCACCGCCTCTTCCAGCGGCGGGAACCCGAGGTCCTGCAGCCGCGACTGGCGGAACTGGTAGGCGGTCTCTTCGAGCTCGGTGGGCAGCTCCCACTTCACTGCCTCGAGGAAGCGGGCGAACTCGAACGGGTTGGCGGCGATCAGATCGTTGGTCAGCCGCCGCAGCGCCGCCTCATCCACCCCCTCGACCAGAAACTCGAGCAGGTAGCGCCCTTCGGGCATCTCGAGGGTGATCCCGGCTGGGTTGGCGTCGGGGTCCTCCTCGAGGTCGTAGACCCGGGCCAGCTTCTTGTAGACCAGCTCGATCAGCTCGGCGTCGATCGCGCTCAGCTTCTTCGCGTAGTCCTCTTCCGCGTCCGGATCGCGCGCCGCCTGTAGCCAGCGCAGCACCTCGAGGGGATCGAGGCGGTCGCGGCTCCAGACCGCCAGATCGAGGTAGGTGCGAAACTGCTCGGGGGTCGACAGCTGCACCACCTCGGCCGAGTCGGCGAGCCCGACGTCGAGGATGGTGGCGTAGACGTCCTCGGCTGGAATCGAGCGCACCAGCGCCCGCCCGTCGACCTCTTCGAGCATCGAGTCGACCCGCGCACGCGGTGACAGCTCGCTCAGGCGGCGCACCAGCTCGGCGCGGGTCGCCTGCCGCTTCTGAGATGGGGTGCTCAAGTCAGTTGATGATGCCGGAGCACGAACTGACGATCCGGAAGGACTTGAGGACCGGGGTGGTCATCCCGTCGGTGGACGAGAGGACGAACTCGACCCGCATGAACTGCCCCTTGGGCACCAACCCGGCGATCAGATCCGCCGGCGAGGTGGTGAACGGCCCATGGCGGGTGGCGGTCGGAAGATCCGCCATCGTGTTGGCCACCCGCACGTAGACCTGCACCATGGTGTTGGCCGGCACGTCCGCGTCCCAGATCACCTGCCGCCACTGCGCGTCGGGGCCGCAGCTCTTGAAGTCCTTGAGGTAGGTGCCACGGGGAGCGGTGAACTTCCGCAGTTGGTAGCCGGTGAAGTCCGAGTAGGTGTACAGGCCGCCCGGCTGCTGGGCAGTGCGGGTGATCGCGCCGGTGACCTTGTCGATCTTCATCACGTTGCCGCTGCTGTTGTTCACCCACGGGTGGCCGTCGCCATCGAGGCCCACCCCGATGCTGGTGCTGGTGGTTGCGTCGGTGGCGTCGATGAAGTCGGCGTTGCCGAACTTCACGATCGCCCCCGTCTCGGCGTCGAACCGGATCAGCTGCGCCGCCCCCGCCCCGCCGGCGTTGTCCGCGGACATGTAGACGTTGCCCTTGTCGTCGGCGGCGATGCCGCGGGGCCGGCCGAAGGTGGTGGCAATCTGGCTGGTGGCGGCGCCGAAGTTGAAGCTGGTCCAGGTCTGGGTGGTGTGATCGTACCGGCAGGCGACGCTGCCGGCGGTCCAGCCCGCGATCCACACCCGATCCTTGCCGTCGATGCCCAGCGCGTAGGAGCCGCAGGTGGTTCCGGCGGGGACCTTGATCTGATCGCTGACCAGCGCTCCGGTGGTGGTGTCGATCAGGGCGAACCAGGCCTGGCCCGGGTTCACCGCCCACAGCCGCTGCTTGCTGTCGACGATCGCGCCATAGGGGCCCCACGAGAGCGGGACGGTCATCGCCCCGGTGGTCGGGTTCGCCACCACCGGCTGCCCGTTCGACGAGTCGAGCTTGTGCATCGTCTTGTCGCGGAACACTCCCGCCCAGACGTAGCCGTTGGTGCTCTCGATGCCGCCGAGCGACACCGCGAGCGCGCGGACGCCGACGTCGCCGGTGGCGCTGCCGATCGGGGTCGAGAACACCACGCACTCGTCGTACTGGAGGGGATTCGTCCAGTCGGTGGGGGTGATCATCTCGGCGCCGGTGATCTGCCCATCGTTGTTGAGGTCCTTGCTGGTCTCGATCGTGCCGTTGCCGTTGCGGTCGATGCAGCCGGTGGCGTCGTTGGCGATCTTGGTCACCGAGCCCTGGATCCCGAGCGCCCGGTTGGCGACCCAGACGTCTCCGTTCAGATCGAGCGCGGTGCGACTGGGGTGGTTGGCGGCGTTGCCGCGCAGCCCGTTGTCCCGCGCGCCGGCGCAGGGAAGGCCCTTGGGTTGTCCGGGCGCCGAGTAGCAGTCGCGCGGCACCACCGCCCAGTACCTGCCGACCTCCTTGGCGCTGCGGGTGTCGTACTTGCTCACCCAGCCGTTGGCGTCGTTGGCGATCCACATGAAATAGAACTCGGTGGAGCCCGAGTTGAGGACGATGAAGCCGTTGGGGTCGACCTTCACCCCGCTGCCCTGCTCGCTCGGGCCACCGTCGCTGGCGCCCCCGTCGAGGTTCCAGCTGCCGGGAGGGATGATGATGGTGGTGGTGCCGTCGCCGGCATCGAACGCCCCACCCCCGCCTCCCCCGCCTCCGCCTGAGCCACCGGCGGTGCCGCCTCCGCCGCCGTCTTTCTTACCGCCGTCCGACGAGCCCGCCCCGGTGCCTCCCCCGCCGCCATCCTTGCCGCTGGTGCCGCCGCAGTTGCAGTTACAGCCAGCGAGAGTGAACGCGATCAGCGCGAGCAGGAGCGGGGGGTGCCGGAACATGGGCGGAGTGTCCTGCCCGCCCTAGATCGACGCAAGCAGGATGTCCCACATTTCCCCATGTCCGATGCCTTCGTGCGAGGAGAAGCCGACCACCGTGCCCGGCGGCAGCTCGAGCGTCTTCTGCAGCTCGATCACCCGCGGCTTGCGACGGGCCTTGTTGATCCGGTCGATCTTGGTCGCCGCGACGAGCAGCTTCGGCTTCTGGGCAACGAGGTAGTCGAGCATCTTCAGGTCGTCGGACGTCGGGCCGACCTCGGCGTCGATGATGGTGACGATCACCTTCAGATCCCGCCGGGTCTCGAGGTACTTCGCGATCATCTGCTGCCAGTCGGCGCGATCGGTCTTCGAGGCCTTGGCGAAGCCGTAGCCGGGCAGATCGCACAGCCGCACGATCCGGGTGCCGCCCTTGTGCGCCAGGGTGACGTCGAAGAAGTTGAGCGTCCGGGTGCGGCCGGGGGTGTGGGAGACGCGCACCAGCTTCTTGCGCATCGCCAGCTTGTTGATCATCGACGACTTGCCCACGTTCGAGCGACCGACGAAGGCCACCTCGGGCGCGGGCGAGGTCGGGTAGCCCTTCGGCTCGGTGGCGGTGGTGACGAACTCGGCAGAGAGGACACGCGCACTCATGGGACTTTCTCCGTCGAGGCCTTCTCGGCCGGGGCCTTCTTCGCCTTCGCCGCCGACCAGTGATCGATCGCCTTGAGCTTGGCGACGAAGTCGAACGGCTTGAGCGACGGGGAGGACGAGTCGTGGCAGGTGCGGCAGCCCTTCTCCGACGGGTCGACCAGCCCGACCAGGCGGGCCAGCTCGGGATCCTTCATCACGTAGGCGCCGACGTAGTACTGCCCGCCCCCATGGCAGCTCTCGCAGCTGACGCCCGCCACCCGCTGCTCGTCCTCGTTGGGCGAGTGGCAGGAGGTGCAGCGGGCGTCTTTCTGAGCGGCCGCCGACAGCGAGTCCTTCGCGCGGGCGTGGGGCGAGGCCTTCCAGGCAGCGTAGGCCTCGAGGTGACAGCCCTGGCAGCTCTCGGGCCCCAGGAAGTCGTAGCCAAACGCGATCGTGGAGACGAGTGCGAGTGTGAGGCCGAAGCCGAGTGCCAGCGCACGCGAACGCATGTTCAAGAGGATCGAGGTAGCACGCTTCGGCTGCAAGCACGGGTGGAATTTTCGACGCCCGTGCGATGATGGCCGCCTCCATGCGCTCGACGATCTTCCTCTGCCTGTTGCTGCTGCCCGCCGCCGCCGCTGCCAAGCCGTGGAATGGAATCGACCCGGGCACGACGGTGCGCGCCGACGTGGTGAAGAAGTTCGGCCTGCCCTCGAAGGTGACGGTGGTGGGCGCCCACGAGGTGCTCACCTACCTGAAGGAGAAGGCGATCAAGGGCACGGTGCAGTCGCAGTTCCGGGTCGAGAAAGAGAGCGGCGTGGTCAACCGGATCGACGTCTTCCCCGAGCCGATCATCGTGCGGGAGGACATCGAGAAGAGCTACGGGGCCGCGTGCGCTCCGGGCGAGACCGACGGCTGCTACCTGCTGCGGACCCAGGAGAAGAAGCCGCCGTACTTCCTGTACGCGAAGCTGGGGCTGGCGATCTTCTTCCGGGAGGACGCCAAGACGGTGCAGTCCTTCGCGTTCCTGCCGGCGAAGAAGTAGTGCCCACCCGGCTCATCGGCCTCACCGGATCGATCGCCACCGGCAAGAGCACGGTGGCCCGGATGCTGGTCGAGCGGGGGGCGGCGCTGCTGGATGCCGATCAGATCGCCCGCGAGGTGGTGACCAGGGGCCAGAGCGCGCTGGCCGAGATCGCCGCCCGCTTCCCCGGGGTGATCCTTCCCGACGGCAGCCTCGATCGCCAGGCGCTGGGCGAGCGGATCTTCTCCAACCCCGCCGAACGGCAGGCGCTCAACGCGATCACCCACCCCCGCATCCAGGCCGAGGTGATCGCCCGGACCCTGGCGCTGACCGGGCAGGGAGTGCCGGTGGTGATCTACGACGCGGCGCTGTTGATCGAGAACAAGCTGCACGAGGCGCTGGAGGGGGTGATCCTGGTGACCGCCCCGCCCGGGGTGCAGCGGCAGCGGCTGATCGCCCGGGACGGCCTGACCGTCGAGCAGGCCGAGGCCCGGATCGCCAGCCAGCTGCCGCAGGAAGAGAAGCTGAAATTCGCGACCTGGGTTATCGACAACGGCGGCACCCTGGAGGCCACAAGGCTTCAGGTCGACGCGCTATGGGAAAAGCTAAGGTCCGGCCCCTGATGGCCACCTACTTCGTCACCGGCTACCCCGGCTTCATCGGCAAGCGGTTGGTCAAGCACCTCGCGGAGGCCGACCCGAAGGGGAAGATCTACCTGCTGGTGCAGCCGAAGTTCCATCGCGAGGCCGAGGGGTACGTCAACCGGCTCAACGGCGCGCCGGTCGAGCTGCTCACCGGCGACATCGTCGACATGCACCTGGGGCTGGCCGGGGCCGAGTACCAGCGGCTGTGCAACGAGGTGACCCAGATCTTCCACCTCGCCGCGATCTCCTACCTCGGGATGCCGCGCGAGATCGCCCAGCAGGTGAACGTCGAGGGCACGCGCAACGTCCTCGAGCTGGGGCGCGACTGCAAGAACCTGGCGCGCTTCAACCACTTCTCGACCTGCTACGTGTCGGGCGACCGGGTGGGAGTGATCGCCGAGGACGAGCTCGAGGCCGGCCAGAGCTTCCGCAACGCCTACGAAGAGACGAAGTACGAGGCCGAGAAGCTGGTGCAGAAGGCGGGCGAGCACCTGCCGATCACCATCTACCGGCCCTCGACGGTGGTGGGCGACAGCGCGACGGGCGAGATCGATCGGTTCGACGGCCCCTATTACCTGGGGATGCTGCTGGTCCTCTCTCCGCTGGTGGTGCCGCTGCCGCTGCCGGGCAACGGAGTGGCGCCGCTGAACGTGGTGCCGGTCGACTTCGTGGTGAGGGCGGTGTGGAGCCTCTCGCGCAACCCGCAGGCGGTGGGCCGCACCCTCCACCTGGTGGATCCGAACCCGATGAGCGCCCGCCGGGTCTACGAGCTGATCGCCGAGCGGGCCCAGAAGAAGCTGCCCCGGTTCAACCTCTCGGCGCGGGCCGCGGACGTCGTGCTGCGGCTGCCCGGCATCGAGAAGCTCGCCCGGCCCCAGCGGGCGGCGATCAACTACGTCAACCACCTCGCGCTCTACAACTGCCACTTCGCCCTCGAGCTGCTCGACGGCACCGGGGTGCGCTGCCCGCCGCTGGCCAGCTACCTCGACCGGCTGGTCGACTTCGCCCGCGACTACTACCGCCGCCGAAAAGAGAGCGCCGCGAGCGAGGTCGAGGATCCGCTCGATCGGCCGGCCCGCACCCCGTAACCGCCTTCCAGGAGCGATCGATGAGCTTCAGCGTCGGAGACACCTTCACCCACGTGCGCACCTGCGATCGGTACCGGCCGATCTATTACGCGGCGGCGTCGGGCGACTTCAACCCGATCCACCTCGACCCCGAGTTCGGGAAGGCGGCGGGCCTGGGCGGTAACATCCTCCAGGGGCTGTGCACGATGGGCTGGGCGGTCGAGGGGTTCGTCAACTACCTGGGCGACCCGGGCAAGGTCTCGAAGGTGACGGTGCGCTTCTCGCGCCCGGTGATGGTCGACGACACGATCACCGTGGTCGGCAAGGTGACCGCGATCGAGGGCGGCAAGCTGACCGCGGCGCTGACGGCGAAGAACCAGAAGGGCGAGGACGTGCTGAAGAACACCGTGGTCGAGGCGAGGGTCTGATGCCGATCGACAAGAAATACATCGGCAAGAAGTACGGGCCGACGACCTACGTGGTGGGCGCCGAGAAGCTGCGTGAGTTCGCCTACGCGATCTCGGGCGGGGTGCCCTCGATGGGCTTCACCGGCACCGGGGCGCCGAAGGGGTTGAACCCGCTGCTCCACGACGCCGAGGCGGCGAAGCAGGGGCCGTATGGGGATCTGATCGGGCTGCCGAACTTCGCGGTGGTGTTCTCGATCGCGCCCTTTGGCCAGGCGGTCACCGACCCCGAGCTGAAGATCAACCTCGCGATGCTGGTGCACGGCGAGCAGGAGTTCGAGTTCTTCGAGGTGATCAAGCCGGGCGACGTGATGACCTCGACCGGGGTGATCACCGATCTCTACGACAAGGTCGGGAAGGACTTCCTCGTGCTGACCACCGAGTCGAAGAACCAGCACGGCAAGCTGGTCGTGCGCGGCACCTGGCTGGCGGTGATCCGCCACAGCTGACGCAGCAGGGTCAGGAAGTGATCACGCCTTCTTCGATCAGCTGGGCGAGGATCCGGGCGGTGTCCAGCCGCGACATCCCGGAGACCGAGAACAAATCCTCGAAGGTGCACTGCCCGTCGATCTGGGCGAGCACGAACCCGGCGCGGTGATCGAGGTTGAGCCAGATGATCTCGTCGTCCTTGAGCTTCACGTGCGGAGCCAGCCCGAGATTTCCGAGCTTCGACTCGAACATCGCCTCGAGGGTGGCCTCGCTGCGGGTGCGCAGGGCCTGGACCTCGGGATCATTGGGCGCCAGATCCTGGGCCTTGAGGATCAGCGTCATCGCGCCAGAGTGATCATCCAGGCCGAGCAGATCCTTCGCGCCCCGCACCAGGGTGCGCACCTCGTCCAGCTTGCTCATCGCCGCCGGGGGCGAGGCGGCCGAGCGATCGGCGCTGACCAGATCGAGCGCGGAGCCCAGCCCCGCGTGCAGCTCGCTGATCTTGATCCCCGGGTTCGAGCGCTGATCCCAGGCGCTGGTGGCGTTGGGCGCGAACTTCGGCTCGGAGGGCGCAGGAGCGGGGGGCGCGGCTGAAGCGTCGCCCCAGAGGTCGGACGGCGGAGGATCCAGGGGCGGGGGGATCGGGACCTGACCCGGGTCGGCCTGGTTCGCGTCGAACCGGGCGAACTCCATCGTCCCCCCGGACACCCGGGGCGGAGCAGCGACCTCGGCCGGGCGCCCGAAGGCCATCGTCCGGCCGCTGGCGGGGAAGGAGACCTGCGAATCCGCCGGAGGCGCGAAGTCGAGCTCGAACGCCGGTGCCGGGGACTGCGCTGGCGGCTGGGCCGGGAGGGCGAACTGCATCGTGCCTCCACCCGGCGCCGGGGCGGGCGGGACGGCAGCGACGTCCTCCTCGACGGTCAGCTCCGCGATCTCGAGCTCCGGCTCGGCTGGCGGGGCCGCCAGCCCGGTGGGGCGGGCGAACTGCATCGTCCCTCCGCCCAGCGGCGCGACCGGAGGCGGCGCGGGCAGCTCGGTCGGCCGGGCGAACTGCATCGTCCCTCCACCCAGCGGTGCGGCCAGGGGCTGGGCTGCCTCGCTGGGCCGGCCGAACTGCATCGTCCCTCCGCCCAGCGGCTGAACCGGCATCGCGGGCGGCCG
>JAGSPQ010000698.1 GCA_018262385.1 Myxococcaceae bacterium
GCCGCTGGCCCCGGACTCGGTGTCTTCCGCGTCGTGCAGCGTCGCCTGGGGCCCGGTCACTTGCAGGCCTTCCGCGCCGAGCAGAACGTGCCGAGGCACTCTTCGTCCACCCGGCAGGTCGACACCCCGTTGGGGTCGCACAGGTTCTTGCAGCTGTACTCGCAGGTGTTGGATGCGTTGCAGCCCCACTCGCCCGGACACTTGATCGGCGCGGTGGTGGCGGTGCAGTCACAGGCGCTCTGGCAGGGTGCGCCGGCGCCGCAGCCACTGAGCGCGAGGAGAAAACCGAGGAGGAGGCTGGTGCGGATCATGAGCGGAAGGGATTCCACTACACCCCACCCTTCAGGTCACACCTCTTTGCAGGAAACCTCTAGAGCACCGAACAGGTTAGCGCCCCTGCTGCGGCGAGCGATGCTCTCGCTGCGGCGGGCAGGCTCGTCCCTGCGCTCCTCGATGTGCCACACGGCACGCCTCCGGTGCTCGTGCCTCGCGTGCCCGCCTCGCTTCGGCCTCACTCGCCTCGCGACGGGGCGCCAACCTGTTCGGTGCTCTAGCCGCCCGCCAGCAGCGCCCTGGCGTCCCGCACCACCTGCTCGACGCTGTCGTCGTCGTTGAACCGGTAGAAGCCGCGGATCTGCTGCTTGCCGTCGATGAGCACGAAGTAGCTGCCGTGGCCGATGCTCATCAGCGAGCCGTCGCCCTTCACCATCGGCTGCATCATCCCCTTCACCACCACCGCCTCGAGCGCGGCGCCCTCTCCGGTGAGGAAGGTCCACCGCCCGGTGGCGTGAAACTTCGTCGCGTACTCGGCGAGCTTCTCCGGGGTGTCGAACTCGGGGTCGACGGTGAAGCTGACCAGCCGCACCTCGTCGGGGGTCTTCTGCTGGATGCTGGCCATCTTCGCAGTGAAGGTCGGGCAGATGGTCGGGCAGCGGGTGAAGACGAAGTTGGCGACCCAGACCTTGCCGTCGAGGGTCCGCGAGGCCCAGGGAACGCCCGCCTGGCTGGTCAGCTCGAACGCAGGAACGCTGGCCAGCACCGGCAGCGGCTCGCGCTTCGCGCAGGCGGTCAGCAGCAGCAGACAGAGGGCAAGTCGGGGAAGCACCGGCTGCTCGTACACCGCTTTCTCCCACCTGAGAACTGCAGTTCTCACCCCGCGCGTGTCCACTCCAGATGCGCGTAAAGGAACCCGGATCGGCGACTCATCCCTGCGGAACCCGGCGGGCGAAAAAGTGGCCGTGGCGTTGCACCAGTAGCGCGCACGCCCTCAAGGAGGCCCTCGATGCGCAACATCCTGGCTGTCACTGCCCTGCTCGTCTTCGGAGCGTCGTTCGGCAGCTGCGGGGGGTCGGCCGGCTCGATGACCTGCCGGAGCGCCGCGGACTGCGGGGGCGGCTCGGCCTGCCTGTCCACCGGGGTCTGCGCGCCGAAGTGCGCCAGCGCCGCCAGCTGCCTGCCCGACGAGAAGTGCTCGAGCGCGGGAGGCTGCGTGCCGAAGACCGGGTGCGGCGCCGACCCCGACTGCGGCACCGGCCAGGTCTGCGAAGGCGTCTCGTGCGTCGCCAGCTGCGTGCAGGCCAGCTGCCCGGCCGGCCGCACCTGCCTGATCAACGGGCACTGCGAGGATCCGGCGAACAAGCCGGACGGAGGCGGCAGCTGCGGCGGCGAGCTGTTCCAGGCGACGAAGGTGGAGGCGAACTTCCTGATCGTCCTCGATCGCTCGGGGAGCATGGAGGAGACGCTGCCCGCCGGGCAGAGCAAGTGGTCGCTGGCGACCGCCTCGGTGAAGAGCGTCACCGCCAAGCACGAGACCGCGATTCGGTTCGGGCTCTCGATGTTCCCCGGCGCGCTCAAGTGCACCGAGGGCTCGAACGTGGTGCCGGTGGGCGACAAGGCGGCGGCCCAGGTGGCGCAGTCGCTGCCGGCGACCGCGACCGGCTCGAGCACTCCGATTGGGGCGGCGCTGCTGCTGGCGTCCAAGCGCGCCGACCTGGTCGACCCGGCCCGGGCGAACTTCGTGCTGCTGGTGACGGACGGAATGGAAAACTGCGGCGGAAATCCGGTGGCCGCGGTGAAGGCGATGGCCGCGCGCGGGATCAAGACCTACGTGGTCGGCTTCGGCGCAGACGTCGACCCCACCCGGCTGGCCCAGCTGGCGACCGAGGGCGGCACCGCGCGGCTGGGCACGACGAAGTACTACCAGGCCGATGATCAGACCTCGCTCGACACCGCGTTCGGGCAGATCGCCCAGGGCGCCTCGGGCTGCGACTTCAAGCTCGCCAAGCCGCCGGCGGACCTGAACAAGATCTTCGTCGCGGTCGACGGCAACCTGATCAACCGCGATCAGAACAAGCAGCTGGGCTGGGACTACAACCCCCAGACCGGCCGGCTCACCCTCTACGGCGGCGCCTGCGACGTGGTGCAGAAGAGCGCCAACCCGAAGGTGCAGATCGTCTACGGCTGCCCGGATCCGACGCTGATCGAGGGCGGCGGCAACGGCGACGGCGGCTACCCCCCGCCGGTGAGCTACGACGGCGGGATCAACTGATCCTCCCTGGCGGAGCGCAGTTCTCTTCTCAGCGTGCGACAGGCCTGTCGCGAATCGGCTGATCCGCGCGGCTCAAACGTTCTGTGCGCGGTTGCGGACATGAGGGCACAGCTGTTGCTAAGCGGCGGGGGCGCCCATGCCGCTTCGAAAGCTCGTCCAACGGCTTGCCGTACCGCTCGCGCTCGCCTGGGCGCTGACCGGCTGCGTGACGATCTACCAGCCGCTGGTCACCCTCCAGCGGCCGGCGGTGATCAACCCGGAGTACAACAACTTCGACGGGCTGCAGCTGCTGCTGCGGTGCCTGCCGACCGACTACACCGACTCGGGCGACTCGGAGATCCTCTGTCAGAACCTCCGCACCCTCTTCACCAACCAGGGCGCGACGGTGCAGGTCGAGGTGCCGGAGGCCGAGCTGCCGCCCGCGGAGGAAGGCACCGCCCGGCCGGACCTGGTGATCGAGCTGACCTCGAAGCAGCTCCACTCGGAGAACAGCGCGCTGCTGTGGGTGCTCTGCTACGCGAGCCTGACGCTGATCCCCGCGGTGACCGAGGCGACCTTCGCCCAGGACGTGGTGCTGCGGGACGCCGACGGGTTCCTGCTCGGCTCCGAGTCGCTCCAGGGGCGCTTCGTCCGCTACTTCGGGCTGGGCTACTGGGGGATCAACGCGCTGATGGACCTGATCGTCCGGCCGAAGGAAGAGAAGCTGACCGGCGCAGCGGCGAAGACGGACTTCTCGCGCGACTTCTACGGCCAGCTGAGCCAGCTGGCCTTCCACGCCCGGATGCGCCAGCTGGTGCTGCGCGGCTTCGAGGCCCCGATCGCGGCCAGCCCGAAGCCCACCCTCAACCCCGCCGCGCTCCCCGGCCTCGCCCCGAGCCCGACCGAGTTCACCAACCCCTTCGCCGCCCCCGGCCGCGCCCCAAAGTGACTGGAGCGAC
>JAGSPQ010000699.1 GCA_018262385.1 Myxococcaceae bacterium
GCCTTCGCCCGGCTGTCGGCTTTGCGGGCGCCGAAGACCCCGACGGTGATCGGGATCAGCGGGTAGACGCAGGGGGTCAGCGAGGTGAGCAGGCCACCGAGGAAGATCGCCGGCACCGCGATCAACATCCGGCCGCTCTCGAGGAAGCCGGCCGCGTCGAGGCCGCTGGTGGGGCCCGCGGGGAGGATCTCGGGCAGGACGGCGAGGCCCAGGGCAAACAGCGCTGCCATCCCCGCCACTTTGGTCCACCGCATCTGCCCCTTATATGCGCCCGCGGGCCCTTCGGTTTCACGTCATTCGGGCTTCAGCTCGGCCGGGATCGCCGGCAGCTTCAGGCCGGCCGAGCGGGCCAGGCCCATCACCCCCTCGACCGCGGCGGCGATGTAGCCAAACGGGTTGGCGCCATCGACCGCGGTGACGTGGACCTCGCCCATCTTCTGCTGGAAGGCCGCCGCCAGCTCGGGCAGCCGGTGGGCGACCGCCAGCTGGATCGCCTCGGGGGACAGGGTGTTCTCGATCTGGCGGATCTGCCACTGCCGCTCGAGCTCGAGCTTCTGGATCAGCTCGCGCTTGTGCAGCTCGACCGCCATCGTGCGCGCCTCGACCTCGGCCAGCCGCAGCTTGGTCTCGGCCACCTGCACCTGGACGCCGAACAGCTCGCCGGTGTTCGACTCCTGGGCCAGGGCCGCCTCGTGCTGGGCGCGCGCCGTCTCGGCCTGCGCCCGCGCCTGCTCGACCCCCCCGCGCACCTTCGCCTCGATCAGCCGCTGCTCGGCCAGCATCGCCTGCAGCTTCAGCGCCTCTTCCGCCGCCGCCTGATCCGCCGCCGCCTTCACCCGCGCCTGCTGGTACCGCGCCTCGGTGGCGAGCGCGTCGAGCTGCAGCTGCTCCTCGACCGCGGCCTTCTGCGCTTTGAGCTCTCGCTCGGTCTCCACCCGCCGCAGCTCGAGGTCGCGGGCGTGGGCCAGCTGGGCGGCCTTCTGCAGCCGCTCTTCCTTCAGCCGCGCCTCTTCCACCCGGGCGTCGGTGGCGAGCTTCTCCAGCCGGGCGTTCTCTTCGGCGGCGGTCTGCTGCTGGCGCACCTCGGTGGTGGTCGCCAGCCGGGTGAGCGCGATCTGCCGCTCGCTGTTCGCCTCGTCCTGCTTCACCGCCCGTTCCTTCGCCAGCTCGGCCTCGCGCGCCATCCGCTCGGAGTCCTGGCGGAAGCGGGCCTGCATGTTGGCGAACACCGCCGCCGACATCACCCGCACGTCCTGGATCTCGATCGAGTCGAGCACCACCCCCCAGCCGCGCTGGGTGCGATCCTCCGTCCGGCCGGTGCCCGAGACGACCGGCGCGATCTCCCGCAGCAGCTCGCTGCCCAGCGCGTCCTTGCGGCGGGTGAGGCACTGCTCGACGGTGAGGTTGGCGACCAGCCGCCGCACCGCGCCGATGAACATCTCTTCGAGCATCTCCGACAGCTTCTGCTGCGCCCGCTCGGGGTAGCTGAAGTTCAGCATCCGGAAGGCGATCAGCGGGTCGGCGATCCGGTACACCGCGATCCCGGTCACCTTCACCCCCACCTTCTCGTTGGTGATCTGATCGGCGGTGAAGTGGAGCGTCTGCACCGTGGTCGGCACGATCGCCACCGAGTCCCACGGCCACTTGAAGCACGAGGCGCCCTGCCCGCTCGAGATCACCTTCCCCCCGCGCATCCGCACCAGGAACTCGCTGGGCTTGGCGCTCACGTACCCCCACTTCTTCATCTTCTCGGGATCCTCCTCCGGCTTGCCCGCCCGCCAGCCGGATCGGGTCTCCAGGTTGGGGATCACCGGGATGCCGTACGCCGACAGCTGCAGCCCGTGCTTACCGTTGCGCTTCTCCTCGACCTGCTGGGGGTTGTGCATGGTGAGCGGGGCCCAGTGCAGCCCGCCGGCCGGACCCGGCGGCTGAGATAAGCGCTGTTCATGAAACGGCCGCCCCCACCCCGCGTCCGCCTAATACATCCGGCTGACTGCAATTAGATTCGGCCATAGTGGACTTGACTCGTCCACATTCGGCCGGTATTTGAACTGCCGATGCTCAAGCTGCCGATTTACATGGATAACCACGCGACGACGCCGATCGACCCCCGGGTCCTCGAGGCGATGCGCCCGTACCTCGCCGAAGACTTCGGCAACGCCGCTTCCCGCAACCACAGCTTCGGGTGGAAGGCAGAGGCGGCGGTGGAGCTGGCGCGCAAGCAGGTCGCCGCGCTGATCGGCGCCAGCGACAAAGAGATCGTCTTCACCTCTGGCGCGACCGAGTCCGACAACCTCGCGCTCAAGGGCGCGGTCGAGTTCTACAAGGACAAGGGCGATCACCTGATCACCCTGAAGACCGAGCACAAGGCGATCCTCGACACCTGCAAGCGCCTCGAGCGGATGCGGCAGGAACGGCTGGACGAGCTGAAGATGATGCGGCTGTCCGAGCTGGCCGATCGCGACGTGACGCCCGAAGAGCTGGCGACGCTCGAGATCAAGTTCGACCTCGAGAAGGACGCGGTCTACCAGCGCTGGGTGGCGAAGGTGCGCACCGGCGCGCGGGTCACCTACCTCGACGTGAAGAAGGACGGGCTGGTCGACCTCGAGCAGCTGAAGGCCGCGATCACCGACCGCACGATCCTGGTCTCGATCATGCTCGCCAACAACGAGATCGGCGTCGTCCAGCCGGTGAACGAGATCGGCAAGATCTGCCGCGAGCGCGGAGTGCTGTTCCACTCCGACGCGGTGCAGGGCCTGGGCAAGGTCCCCTTCAGCGTCGACGAGGCGAAGGCCGACCTGGTCTCGATCACCTCGCACAAGATCTACGGCCCCAAGGGCGTGGGCGCGCTCTACGTGCGCCGCAAGCCGCGGGTCCGCATCGCCCCCAGCATCGACGGCGGCGGGCACGAGCGCGGGATGCGGTCGGGCACCCTGAACGTGGCGGCGATCGTCGGCTTCGGCAAGGCGGCCGAGCTGTCGCGCACCGAGATGGCGAGCGAGGCCGCGCGCCTGGAAGGGCTGCGCGACCGCCTGCTCAAGGGCCTGCAGTCGAAGCTCGACATGCTGGTGATCAACGGCTCGATGGAGCACCGGCTGCCCGGCAACCTCAACATCTCCTTCGCGTACGTCGAAGGCGAGGCGCTGATGATGGCGATCAAGGACGTGGCGGTCAGCTCGGGCTCGGCCTGCACCTCGGCCTCGCTCGAGCCGTCGTACGTGCTGCGCGCGTGCGGCATCGAAGAAGACATGGCGCACAGCTCGATTCGCTTCGGCATCGGCCGGTTCAACACCGAGGAAGAGATCGACTTCGTGATCGAGCTGATGGGCAAGAGCGTCACCCGCCTGCGCGAGATGAGCCCGCTGTACGAGATGGCCAAAGAAGGAATCGACCTCAAGTCCGTCAGTTGGACGGCACACTGAATTTCAGGAGCTGAAACGTCATGGCCTACAGCGACAAAGTCCTCGAGCACTACGAGAAGCCCCGCAACGTCGGCACCCTCGACAAGGACGATCCGAACGTCGGCACCGGGCTGGTCGGCGCTCCGGCGTGCGGCGACGTGATGCGCCTGCAGCTGAAGGTCTCGGACGCGGGGATCATCCAGGACGCGCGGTTCAAGACGTTCGGCTGTGGCTCGGCGATCGCCTCCAGCTCGCTGGTGACCGAGTGGGTGAAGGGCAAGACCCTCGAAGAGGCGGGCAAGATCACCAACGTCGAGGTGGCGAAGGAGCTCTCGCTGCCCCCGGTGAAGATCCACTGCTCGGTGCTCGCCGAGGACGCCATCAAGGCAGCGATCGCGGACTTCCAGAAGAAGCGCGCCGCGCGGGCAACTCCTGCCACTGCGGCGGCCGCGACGGCTGAAACGGTGAAGTGATGGGTGAGACGATTGCCAGCCAGGATCTGGCCAGCATCGGCCCGATCGGAAAGCCGACCATCCGCGGGGTGGCGATCGGCGAGAGCGCGGTACCGCGGCTGAAGCAGCTGCTGGCCGAGCGCCAGACGCCGAACGCCGGCCTGCGGATCATGGTCAAGGGCGGCGGCTGCTCGGGCCTGTCGTACCAGATGGAGTGGGCCGAGACCGCGCGCGAGCGCGACAAGATCTTCGAGCGCGACGGGGTGCGGGTGTTCGTCGACCCGAAGAGCTACCTCTACCTGATGGGCACCGAGCTGATCTTCGAAGAGACGCTGATGGCCTCGGGGTTCAAGCTCCACAACCCGAACGTCAAAGCGGCCTGCGGGTGCGGCGACAGCTTCGCGGTGTGACCGGTGACGTACTTCGAGCTGTTCGGACTTGGCCCTTCCGTGGACGTAGACGTGCCGGCGCTGGAAGCGAAGTACCGGGCGCTGAGCCTCGAGCTGCACCCTGATCGGCAGGCGGATCCGAAGGCCCGGCGGCTGGCGGTCGACAAGACGGCGACCCTCAACGACGGCCTGAAGGTGCTGCGCGACCCGGTGAAGCGGGCGTTCTACCTGCTCAAGCTCAAGGGAGTGGACCTCGAGCGCGACGAGGCGGGCGAGCAGCGGCAGATGCCGATCGAGTTCCTCGAAGAGGTGATGGATCGGCGCGAGGCCCTCGACGCGGTGCGCGCGGCGAAGGACGTGCCCAGGGCCCAGGCGATGGCGGCCGAGGTCGAGGGGCTGAAGGCGCAGGCGCTCGAACAGGCCCAGAAGGCGCTCACCGCGGACGCAGTAAAAGAAGCCACCCACCAGCTGGGGCGAGTCAGGTATTTCACCCGCTTCCTCGAAGAGGTCGAGGCGATCGAAGAGGAGGCGCTGGCTGCGCCATGAGGACCGCGCGATGAAAGGGCTGCTGCAGATTCATGATCCGCTCAAGCCCAAAGGGCACGCGGTCGGCATCGATCTGGGCACCACCAACTCGCTGGTGGCGGCGGTGATCAATGGCAAGCCCCGCACCCTGCCGGCGGACGAGGGCGGCGCGCTGCTGCTGCCCTCGGTGGTCCACTACGGCCGGGACGGCGGAGTGGTGGTCGGCTCGCGCGCGCTGGCGCTGGTGCCGCAGTTCCCGACCGACACGCTCAAGTCGGTGAAGCGCTTCATGGGCAAGTCGTTGTCCGACGCCGAGACGAAGAAGCTCGGCAGCTACAAGTTCCTCGAAGGCGAGGGCGTGGTGCGGTTCGAGGTGGCGGGCGGGAACCCGGTCACTCCGATCGAGGCCTCGGGCGAGATCCTGCGGGCGCTGAAGCGCCGGGCCGAGACCCACTTCGCCGGCCGGGTCGAGCAGGCGGTGATCACCGTTCCGGCCTACTTC
>JAGSPQ010000700.1 GCA_018262385.1 Myxococcaceae bacterium
GCTCGAAGGCGCCTCGTCCACCAAGGCGAAGGGCGAGAAGGAGCTGGGCGCGAAGGTGGCAGTCGCCGAGGCGAAGGCCAACGACGCGGCGACCAAGCTGCAGTCGCTGATGCGCGAGAAGAAGGAGCTGGAAGGCAAGCACCTGCTGCAGATGGAGGAGCTGGGTGCCAAGCAGAAGGCCGAGCTCGACCGCCGCGAGCAGGTCAAGGCGCAGGAGGTTCAGCGCCTGCAGGCGGCGGTGCAGGAGAAGAGCAAGGCGCTCAAGGTCGTCGAGCTCGAGCTGGCCCGCTACAAGAACAAGCCGGCCGCTGGGGCCGCCCGCCCTGCCGCCGCCAAGCCGGCCGAGTCGAAGGGGTCGTCGATCGCGGCCGCCTTCGAAGAGGGCAACGAGGACGCCACCCGGGCCAACGTGATCCCGGTCGAGATGCGCGCCCCCGCGGCCCACGCCGCCCACGCCGACTCGGGGATGCGCACCGAGGCGGTTCGGGTTCCCCCCAAGACCCAGCCGGGCACCCCCGGCCGCGCCGCGGCCACCACCCAGCCGTCGGTTCCCGTCCCCAAGCCGGCCGCCGGGCCGTTGCTGACCGCCGCGGTCGCCACCAAGCGTCCCCCCGAGCGGGAAGAGCGCACGGTGGTGATGCCGGCCGGGACGGTCATGCCGGCGAAGAAGAAGGCCGAGGATGACGACGAGGCCGACTTCACCAGCTTGATCGACAACCTTGGCGACTGATACGTCGGCCCCTTCGCTGTAGAAGGGGTCCCCATGAACTTCGCCCGCCTCGCCGGCGCACTCGTCGTGTTCGCCGTGGCCCTCGCCGGCTGCAAACAACCCCGCCTCGCCGGCCCCCAGGACGCAGGGGTGATCTGCGAAGAGGGCGAGCGGCTGGTCGGCGGCGCCTGCCGCTTCGTCTGCGAGCGCGATGGCCACTGCCCCGAGGGTCAGCGGTGCAACCTGTTCGTCGGGATGTGCGAGCCCAGGCCGCCGCCGCCCGACGCCGGGCCGATTCTCATCCCCTGCACCACCGGCGCCGATCGCTGCACCGCCGACGCGAAGGCGATCGAGACCTGCGGCGCCGGCAGCACCTGGAGCGTCAGCCAGACCTGCCCGGTGCCCGACGGGTTCTGCAAGAACGAGAAGTGCCTCGCCTGCCAGCCGGGCGCCGCGTCCTGCGTCCCGCCGGTCGATGGGGGCGCCTCGAGCCAGATCGCGGTCTGCCTCGACGACGGCAGCGGCCTGCGCACCGTCACCTGCGCCGGCAGCGCCACCTGCACCCAGGGCGAGTGCCGCCAGTGCACCCCCGGCAGCACCCGCTGCAGCGCCGACAGCAAGTCGCTCCAGACCTGCCAGAAGCAGGCGGACGAGACGCTGACCTGGACGTGGGTCAACACCGGCGACAACCTCGACGGCACCTGCATCACCCAGGTGTGCGAGCTCAACAGCACCACCACCAGCCCGCAGTGCAAGCCTCCCGCCTGTATCCCCGGCGCGACCAGCTGCCTCAACACCACCACCCAGCAGGTCTGCAGCGCGCTGGGCGCCCCCAACCCGGTCAGCTGCACCCTCTACCCCGACGGCGGCACCGACCCGGCGGGCGAGTGCCAGAACGGGGTCTGCGTCCACGAGTGCGAGCAGGCGATCGGCGCCAAGAGCTACTTCGGCTGCGAGTACTGGACGGCGGTGATGGACAACGGCTTCACCCCCGGTGCGTTCAAGGGCGGCACCACCTCGGGCCAGGGCACGGCGCCCTCCGAGTTCGGCTTCGTGGTCACCAACCGCTCGACCCTCGACGCCACCGTCACCATCACCCGGGTGGTGGGCGGAACCGTCGTCCCGGTCAGCACCACCCTCGTCAAGGGCAAGAACGACGTCGCCACCAAGGGCCTGGCCACCATTCGCGTCCCCTGGCAGTCGATCGGCACTTCCACCGAGGGCTCGGGCGCCAGCGGCCTCGAGCGCTACGGCTACAAGATCTCCTCCACCCGCCCGGTGACCGTCTACCAGTTCAACCCGCTGGCGGGCGTCGGCAAGACCGGCACCTGCAGCAACGCCAACCAGTGCACCCTGCAGTCGGCGGCGCTGGGGCCGAAGTGCGTCAGCGGCGTCTGCAACTACTACTCGTACACCAACGACGCCTCGCTGCTGCTGCCCGCCCACATCCTCGGCACCAGCTACGTGGCGATGGCGACCGAGCACGTCGTCACCCGCCCGACCACCAGCGGCACCCCGACGATCAAGTTCAACGGCACCCTCACCCTGATCGGCACCCAGACGACGACCACGGTGACGGTGAAGGCCTCGACCCGCACCCGCGCGGGCGGCGCGGTGGCGGCGATGGCGAAGGGCGAGATCCGCCAGTTCGTCCTCCAGCCGTACGACGTGCTGCAGCTGTCGACCGACAACCCCACCCCAACCACCAACATCAGCTGCGGCAACAGCCCGTACGAAGATCCGTTCATCTGCTCGCTGTTCGGCTGCGCGCAGTTCTGCCGGGTGGTCGACGGCGACATCACCGGAACGATCGTCACCTCCGACAAGCCGATCGCGGCGTTCGGCGGCTCGTTCTGCACCACCCGTGGCTACCTCGACGCCGCCTGCGATCACGTCGAGGAGCAGCTGTTCCCGTTCGTCACCTGGGGCAAGAAGTTCGTCGCCCCGCGCACCGCGCCGCTGCGGCTGACCAACAACGCGTTCGCCTCGGCGGCCAACGCCGGCCCCGACTACTACAAGATCGTCGCCGGCTGTCCCGACACCACCTGCCCGACCGGCACCACGGTGACCCTCTCGGCGGCGGTGCCTTCGGCCGACGTGCTCGCCAACCCGGGCAACGGCTGCGAGCCGGGAACCAGCCTGACCGCCAACAACTGCCGGCTGCGCGGCGGGCGGTTCGTCGAGTTCCGGATGAAGTCGAGCTTCACCGTCACCGCCGACCAGCCGATCTCGATCGGCCAGTTCTTCGCCAGCCAGAGCGCCACCACCGGAACCACCCTCCCGCTCGAAGGCGACCCGTCGTTCGTGCTGCTGCCGCCGATCGAGCAGTGGCGGGCGAGCTACACCGTCCTCAACGCGGCCGACATTCGCGACAACTACATCGGGCTGGTGATCGACGACACCAAGGTGCTGACGGTGCAGATCGACGGCAACCCGGTGCCGCCTGGCGCGTGGGTGGCGATCGCCGGCTCTCCGTTCAAGGTCGCCAACGTGGCGGTCGCTTCCGGCACCCACACCGTCGACGTGACGCCGAAGGCGGGGATCACGCCGCTGCCCGGCGCAGGGGTGACGGTCTACGGCTTCGACGAGTACGTCAGCTACGGCTACACCGGCGGGCTGGACCTGACGACGATCGTCTCGGGCATCAACCCCGGAGGGTAGTCGTTGCGGCTGATCGGTCTGGTCGTGGCCCTGCTGTCGTTCGCCGCCCGCGGCGACGTGCCTGCGCGGCCGCCGTCCTGCCAGGCCGACCGCGAGTGCGTGATCACCGCCTTC
>JAGSPQ010000701.1 GCA_018262385.1 Myxococcaceae bacterium
TGCTACACCCAGATCCACCCCACCTGCATTCCCCAGTCAGGCGACTACCAGTCGAAGCTGACGCTGATGAGCGAGTCGCTGCGCAACGACGGCCGGGTCTGGGTCCCGCTGAAGAAAGAGGACTGCCAGAAGCAGGCGGCGTCGATCCCCGAGGCGGATCGCGACTACTACCTCGAGCGCAAGTACCCCAGCTACGGCAACCTCGCTCCGCGCGACATCTCTTCCCGCGCGGCCAAGCAGGTCTGTGACGAAGGGCGCGGGGTGGGCCCGGGCGGCCGCGGGGTGTACCTCGACTTCAAGGACGCGATCGCGCGCCTGGGTCGCAAGACGATCAGCGAGCGGTACGAGAACCTGTTCGACATGTACAAGACGATCACCGGCGAGGATCCGTACCAGGTGCCGATGCGGATCTACCCCGCGGTGCACTACACGATGGGCGGGCTGTGGGTGGACTACAACCTGATGAGCAACGTGCCGGGGCTGCACGTGATCGGCGAGGCGAACTTCTCGGATCACGGCGCCAACCGCCTCGGCGCGAGCGCGCTGATGCAGGGGCTGGCCGACGGCTACTTCGTGCTGCCGTACACGATTGGCAACTACCTCGCGACCGCCAAGCAGCCGAAGGTCACCACCGATCACTGGGAGTTCAAGCGCTGCCTCACCGCGGCCGAAGCTCAGGTGAAGAAGCTGCTGGCGATCAAGGGCAAGCGCACGGTCGACAGCTTCCACCGCGAGCTGGGCAACCTGCTGTGGAACAAGTGCGGCATGGCCCGCAACGAGAAGGGCCTCAAGGAGCTGCTGGTCGAGATCCCGAAGCTGCGCGAGGAGTTCTGGAAGAACCTCAACGTCCCCGGCAGCGACGCGGATCTGAACATGGCGCTCGAGAAGGCGGGCCGGGTGGCCGACTTCATGGAGTTCGCCGAGCTGATGGTGCTCGACGCGCTCGACCGCGACGAGTCCTGCGGCGGGCACTTCCGCGAAGAGCACCAGACGGAAGACGGAGAAGCCAGGCGCAACGACGAGAAGTTCTGCCACGTCAGCGTCTGGGAGTACCAGGAAGGCAAGCCGCCGGTGCGGCACAAGGAGCCCCTGGCGTTCGAGAACGTTCACCTCGCGACTCGGAGTTACAAGTGACCGAACGGCCAAGCAGCGCGCCCCTCCAGGATCTGGCGGGGCACAAGACGATGACGCTGAAGCTGCACGTCTGGCGGCAGACGGGGCCGAGCCAGCCGGGCGCGATGAAGGACTACGTGGCGAGCAACGTCAGCCCGCATATGTCGTTCCTCGAGATGCTCGACGTGGTGAACGAGGAGCTGACGACGAAGGGCGAAGAGCCGATCGCGTTCGATCACGACTGCCGCGAGGGGATCTGCGGGATGTGCAGCATGGTGATCAACGGCCACCCCCACGGCGGGCACAAGGGAGTCACCGTCTGCCAGCTGCACATGCGCAACTTCCACGACGGGGACGAGATCACGATCGAGCCCTGGCGCGCGAAGGCCTTCCCGGTGCTGAAGGACCTGGTGACGAACCGTTCGTCGTTCGATCGGATCGTCCAGGCGGGCGGGTATGTCTCGGTGAACACCGGGGGCGCTCCGGACGCGAACACCCTGCCGATCCCGAAGGTCGAGGCGGAGATCGCGATGGACGCCGCGGCGTGCATCGGGTGTGGCGCGTGCGTGGCGGCCTGCAAGAACGGCTCGGCGATGCTGTTCGTGGCGGCCAAGGCCTCGCACCTGAGGCACCTGCCTCAAGGCAACGTCGAGCGGGCCCAGCGGGCGAAGGCGATGACGATGCAGATGGACGCCGAGGGGTTCGGCACCTGCACGATGCTGCAGCAGTGCGAAGCGGCCTGCCCGAAGGAGATCCCGGTGCGGGTCATTGCCGAGCTCAATTGGGACCTGATCAAGGGCGTTTTCAACCGCTGAGCGGCTGAAGGTTCAAACCGGCTCGTCTTCCGCGCGCCCGTGGGGTATTGACGGCGCATGCGCATCATCGTGACCGGCTCGCTCGCCTACGACTACATCATGAACTTCCCGGGGAAGTTCTCGGACCACATCCTCCCGGACAAGGTCCACATGCTGACGGTCAGCTTCCTCGTCGACTCGATGAAGAAGATGCGCGGCGGCGTGGCGGGAAACATCGCGTACACGCTGGCCCTGCTGGGCGAGCGGCCGCTGGTGATCTCGGCCGCCGGCCAGGACTTCGGCGAGTACCGCAAGTTCATGGAGTCGTCGGGCATCGACGCGGCGGGGATCAAGGAGATCGCCAACGAGTTCACCGCCTCGTGCTTCATCAACACCGACATGGTGAACAACCAGATCGTCGCCTTCTACCCGGGCGCGGTCGGACACGCCAAAGAGGTGTCGCTCGCCTCGATGGGGCTGAAGAAGGACGACTGGGTGATCATCTCGCCCACCGATCCGGAGTCGATGTCCCGGCACGCCGCCGAGTGCCAGCAGCTGGGCGCGAAGTACATCTTCGATCCGGGCAAGCAGGTGCCGCGGCTGGACAAGCAGCAGATCCTCACCGGGCTCGACGGCGCGGCGGTGCTGATCGGCAACGACTACGAGTTCGGGATGATGGCGAAGGCCACCGAGCTGACCGAGGCGGCGCTGATCGCCAGGGCGCCGATCACGATCGTGACCCGCGGAGCCGAGGGCTCGCAGATCTACGAGAAGGGCGTGAAGACCCACGAGATCCCGGTGGCGAAGCTCTCTGGCGTGGTCGACCCGACGGGCGCGGGGGACGCGTTCCTCGGCGGGATCGCGCTCGGGCTGGCCCGCGGCTGGCCGCTGGGCGTGGTCGGCCGGGTGGCGTCGCTCGCGGCGGCCTGGTCGATCGAGACCAAGGGCTGCCAGGAGCACCGCTACACCCGCGGCGAGTTCGCCCGGCGCTACGAGGAGAACTTCGGCGCGGCGAAGGAGCTGGCCGGCTTCAACGGCTGAGTCGCTTGCGCTGGGTGCCGCGCCCGCGGGTGCGGCGGCTCTTCTGGGTGATCAGCTCGAGCGACAGGTCCATCGAGCGGGCCGAGTGGGTGAGCGCTCCCATCGAGACGAAGTCGACCCCCATCTTCGCCAGGGCCGGCAGCCGCTCGAGGGTGATCCCGCCCGAGACTTCGAGCGCCACCCTGCCCCTGGCCTTCTTCACCGCCTCGAGGATCTGCGGGTCGGTGAAGTTGTCGAGCATCACGATGTCGGCGCCTTCGACGATCGCGTCCTCGAGCTGATTGATCGAGCTGACCTCGATCTCGATCTTCAGCAGCCGTGGGGCGTTGGCCCGCGCGCGCCGCAGCGCCTCCTTCACCGAGCCGCCGACCGCCGCGATGTGGTTGTCCTTGATCAGCACCCCGTCGAACAACCCGAAGCGGTGGTTGGTGCAGCCTCCGTCGCGCACCGCCAGCTTCGAGAGCGCGCGCATCCCGGGCGAGGTCTTCCGGGTGTCGAGGATCTGCAGCGCAGAGCCCTTCACCGCTTCCG
>JAGSPQ010000702.1 GCA_018262385.1 Myxococcaceae bacterium
GATCCCGATGGTGTTCGTCACCCTCACCAACAACTCGGGAGGCGGCCAGCCGGTCAGCCTCGAGAACCTGAAGGGCGTGCGGGCGATCTGCGATCGCCACCAGCTGCCGCTGTTCCTCGACGGCTGCCGCTTCGCCGAGAACGCCTGGTTCATCCGCACCCGCGAGCCGGGGCAGGGCGAGCGCGACGTCAAACAGATCGTCCGCGAGATCGGCGCGCTGGCCGACGGGATGACGATGTCGGCGAAGAAGGACGGCCTGGCGAACATCGGCGGCTGGCTCGGGCTCAATGATCCGGAGCTGGCCCAGCAGTGCCGGAACATGCTGATCCTGACCGAGGGGTTTCCGACCTACGGCGGGCTGGCCGGCCGGGACCTCGAGGCGATCGCCCAGGGGCTGACCGAGGTGGTCGACCACGACTACCTGCGCTACCGGATTCGCAGCACCGCCTACCTGGGCGAGGCGCTGCAGGCCGAAGGGATCCCGCTGGTGCTGCCGATCGGCGGCCACGCGGTCTACCTCGACGCCCGCGGGCTGCTGCCCCACGTGCCGCCGCTGCAGTACCCCGGGCAGGTGCTGGCGATGGAGCTGTACCGCGAGGGCGGGGTGCGCGGCTGCGAGATCGGCACGGTGATGTTCGGCCGGCGGCCCGACGGCACCGAGGCGCCGGGCCCGATGGACCTGGTGCGGCTGGCGATCCCCCGGCGGACCTACACCCAGAGCCACATCGACTACGTGATCGAGGTGGTCTGCAGGGTGGCGAAGCGGGCGGCCTCGCTCAAGGGCCTGAAGATCAGCTGGGAGCCGAAGGCGCTGCGCCACTTCTCGGCGCGCTTCGAGCCGGTGGCCTGAAGAGTCAGCGTGAGCCGTTGAGGGCTGCGTGCGCGGCGGCCAGCCGGGCGACCGGCACCCGGTAGGGCGAGCAGCTGACGTAGTTCAGCTTCAGCCGGTGGCAGAAGTCGATCGTCTTCGGGTCGCCGCCGTGCTCGCCGCAGATCCCCACCTCGAGATCCGGGCGGGTGGCGCGGCCCTGCTGCACCGCGATCCGCATCAGCGCGCCCACCCCCGCCTCGTCGATGGTGGCGAACGGGTTCTCGAGCAGGATCCGCTTCTCCAGGTACTCGACCAGGAACCCGGTCTCGGCGTCGTCGCGGGAGATCCCGAAGGTGGTCTGGGTCAGATCGTTGGTGCCGAACGAGAAGAACTCGGCCAGCCCGGCGATCTCCCCCGCGGTCAGCGCCGCCCGGGGCACCTCGATCATCGTCCCGAACTGGTACTTCAGGCTCACCCCCTGCTCCTTCATCACCCGCTTCGCCTCGGCCTCGAGCAGCGACCGCTCGACCGCCAGCTCGTTCGGGTGGGCGATCAGCGGGATCATCACCTTCGGGGTGACCTTCACTCCGTCTTTGCGGCAGGCGCAGGCCGCCTCGAAGATCGCCCGCACCTGCATCACCACCACGGCCGGCAGGTGAATGCCCAGCCGCACTCCGCGCAGGCCGAGCATCGGGTTCTGCTCGCGCAGCGCCTCGACCGCCGCGAGCACCGCCCGCTGCCGCTTCAGCTGGCTCTCCAGCGCCGGCCGCTCTTTGGTGGGCGCGGCGCAGAGGATTCGCGTCTCCAGCTGGGTGACTTCCTGCAGCAGCGCGTCGTGCTCGGGGAGGAACTCGTGCAGCGGAGGGTCGAGCAGCCGGATGGTGACCGGCAGCCCTCCCATCGCGCGGAACAGGCCCTCGAAGTCGGCCCGCTGCATCGGCAGCAGCTGGGCGAGGGCGGCGGCGCGGGCCGGCTCGTCGGCGGCGAGGATCATCTGCTGCATCACCGGCAGGCGATCGGCGGCGAAGAACATGTGCTCGGTGCGGCACAGCCCGATCCCGTGGGCGCCCATCTGGCGGGCGAGGGTGGCCTCGGCGGGGGAATCGGCGTTGGCCCACACGTCGAGGGCGCGGACCTGGTCGGCCCAGCCGAGCACCGTCTTCAGCGCCGGGTCGGTCACCTGGGGGATCTGGGTCGGCAGCGCGCCGGCGAAGACCTCTCCGGTGCTGCCGTCGAGCGACAGCACGTCGCCCTCGTGGAACGTCTTCCCGTCGACGGTGAACTGCCGCTTCTCTTCGTCGATCACCACCGCCGACGCGCCGACCACCGCCGGCTTGCCGAACTGGCGCGCCACCAGGGCGGCGTGGCTGGTGCGGCCTCCCCGGCTGGTCAGCACCCCCTGGGCGGCGAGCAGCCCGTGCACGTCGTCGGGCCGGGTCTCGGCGCGCACCAGGATCACCGGCTGCTTGTCCCGGCGCGCCCGGAGCTCGGCGCGATCGGGGTCGAAGGAGATCTCGCCGGTCGCTGCGCCGGGGCTGACGTCGAGCCCGCGGGCGATCACCACCGCCGCCGCGCGGGCGATCGGCTCGAACTGGGGGTGGAGGAAGAAGTCGACGTGCTCCGGCTTCACCCGCAGCAGCGCCTCCTGCTCGGTCAAGCGCTTCTCCTTGACGAAGTCGACCGCGAACCGGACTGCGGCGCGGGCGGTGCGCTTGGCGTCGCGGGTCTGCAGCATCCACAGCACCCCTTCCTCGACGGTGAACTCGACGTCCTGCACGTCGCGGAAGTGGTCCTCGAGCAGCCGGCAGTGCGCCTGCAGCTGGGCGAACTGCGCGGGCAGCAGGTCGGCCATGTCTGCCAGCCGCAGGGTGGAGCGGGTCCCCGAGACCACGTCTTCCCCCTGGGCGTTGATCAGAAAGTCGCCCTCGAGCGCGCGCTCGCCGGTGGTGACGTTGCGGGTGGTCAGCACCCCGGTCGCGGACTGTGGACCTTTGTTGCCGAAGACCATCGCCTGGATCGTGACCGCGGTGCCGAGGTCGTGGGGGATCCCGGAGGCGTTGCGGTAGTCGACCGCCCGCTTGCCGTTCCACGAGCGGAAGACTGCCTCGGTCGACAGCCGCAGTTGCTCGCGCACGTCCTGGGGGAAGTCGCGGCCGGTGCCGGCGAGGATCAGCCGCTGGAACTCGTCGCAGCAGCGCTGCAGCGCCTCGGCGCTCAACCCGGAGTCCTGGCTCGAGCCCGAGGTGGCGCGCTCGCGCTCGAGCACCGCCTCGAACGCCGACGCGTCCACCCCCAGCACCACCGAGCCGAACATCTGCAGCAGCCGCCGGTACGAGTCGTGGACGAAGCGCGGATCCCAGCCGGCCCCGAGCAGCGCGTCGCGGGTCGCGTCGTTCATCCCCAGGTTGAGGATGGTGTCCATCATCCCCGGCATCGAGGTCTTCGCGCCCGAGCGGCACGAGACGAACAGCGGCGCGGCCGGATCTCCCAGCCGCTTGCCCGTCTTCGCCTCGAGCGCGGCGAGCGCCTTCAGCTCCTCCTGCCACAGCCCGGGCGGGAAGCCCTGCCGGGCGAGGTAGGCGTTGCAGGCGAGGGTGGTGACGATGAAGCCCGGCGGCACCGGCAGCTTCAGCCGGGTCATCTCGCACAGGTTGGCGCCCTTG
>JAGSPQ010000703.1 GCA_018262385.1 Myxococcaceae bacterium
GCAGTACTACGACGTCAGCGTCGACGCCGCCGACGCCGCGCGGTTCCTGGTCAACAAGGTGCTGATCGACTGGTTCGCGGTGTACCTGATCATGCCGGTGTTCGTGCCGATCCTGATCTCGTCCAACGCGGTGGCGGGCGAGAAGGAACGGCGCACGCTCGAGCCGCTGCTCGCCTCGCCGGTCACTCCGCTCGAGCTGCTGGTCGGCAAGAGCCTCGCCTCGCTGGTGCCGTCGTTCGCGATCTGCGTCGTCGCCTTCCTCGGGCTGTGCGTCACCGTCGACTTCGTCGCCTGGGACGTGGTGCAGGGGCCGCTGCTGCCCAACGCGATGTGGCTGTTCGGGGTGTTCGTGATCGCCCCGCTGTTCGCCTTCTTCGGCAACGGGGTCTCGGTGGTGATCTCGGCGCGGGTCGGCGACGCGCGGCTGGCCCAGCAGCTGTCGGGGCTGTTCGTGCTGCCGCTGGTCGGGCTGGCCGGGGGCCAGTTCGCCGGGTGGCTCAAGGCCGGGGTGGGCTACTACGCCGCCCTGGGGGCGTTGGTGCTGCTGCTGGATCTGGGGTTGATCGTCGCCGCCCGGCGGCTGTTCGATCGCGAGCGGATGATGAGCCGCTGATCAGGCGGTCGCTTCGATGAACGCCTCGGCCCAGGCGACCGGCTGCCAGATCGGCCCGGCCTCGACCCGCGCGTGGGCGAAGCCGGCGTCCTTCAGCAGCTCGCGCCAGCGGGCGATCGGGAAGATCCGCACCTCTTTGAGTCCGAAGATCCGCTCTTCGACCAGCTCGATCGCCATCCGCCCGAACAGGTTGTCCTGGCGGGGATCCACCAGCACCAGCAGGCCGCCGGCCTTCAGCACCCGCCGCATCTCTCTGAGCGAGGCGAGGTGATCGGGGTAGTGGTGAAACGAGTTGGTGCAGACGATCTTGTCGAACGCGCCGTCGCGAAACGGCAGCCGGCCGGCGTCGCCCCGGGTCAGCTTGCCGCGCAGCCCCGCTTCCTTCTGGGCGGTCAGCAGCATGCCTTGCGAGTAGTCGAGGCCGATCGCCACTGCGCCCTGCTGGTGGATCCGCGCCGCGCCGTCGCCGGGCCCGCACCCCAGGTCGAGCACCCGCTGGCCGGGCACCACCTTCAGCCGGTCGAGCGCCTGGCGCTGGATCCGCCGCAGCTCCAGGCCGAAGAGCGTCAACCGGTAGAACCGGGCCCAGACGTCGAAGAAGCGGCCGTGTTTATGAAGCGGATTCTCCATAGGGGGCGGACCGTATCCGACCGCGCGATCCCCGGTGGGATGCAATGGGTTTCCCCCCCGTTCGTTGACCAGATGACGTTGGCGTTCGTGGGTGAGAAGTGGGAACTTCCACCCGCGTCACATACCTCCTGGAGGAACGATGGGATTCTTAGGCGGGCTGAAGGCCGAAGCGCAGCGCAACTTCATCGCACGCGCTGATGAGGCCAAGGACCACATCATCTACAAGTACCCCGAGAACAACATTCGGCTGATGACGCAGCTGACGGTTGCCTCGGACGAGATGGCGTTGTTCGTGAAAGACGGGGTGGTGGCCGGCAAGCTGGGCGCCGGGCGGCACACCCTCGACACCAACAACGTGCCGTTCGTGTCCAAGCTCCTGGAGAAGGTGACCGGCGGGAACCTGTTCATCGCCGAGGTCTACTTCGTCACCCTGCGGGAGTTCTCGGGCCTGAAGTTCGGCGGTCCGATCGGCGATACCCGCGACCCCGAGACCGGCCTGGGCATCGGCACGATGGTCTACGGCGACTACTCGCTGAAGGTGAACGACCCCGAGAAGCTGATCATCGGCCTGGTCGGGATGCGGAAGGTGGAGAACGACGACTTCCTCGGCTGGTTCAAGAACCAGGTGCTGAAGGTGACCCGGGATCGGATCGCCGAGCTGATCGTGAAGAAGAAGTGGCCGCTGCTCGACGTGACCTCCGGGGCGTACACCGAGGAGATCGAGCAGGAGGTGATCGCCGGCACCAAGCAGCACGTCGAGCCGTACGGCGTGACGGTGGTGCGCTTCGGCAACTTCACCATCAGCATCAAGCCGGAGGACGAGGCGACGCTGAAGAAGCTGTCGAAGGACGTGGCGTACTCGCGGCTGGCCGGCGGCTTCAACCAGTACGCGCAGGGGCAGGCGATGCTCGGCGCGGCGGAAGGGATGGCGAAGGGCGGCGAAGGCTCGGGCGCCGGCAACGCGCTGGGCGGCATGGGGATGGGGATGGGCTTCGGCATGGCCCAGAACTTCATGAACCAGCAGGGCAACCAGAACCAGGGCGGCGGCCAGGCGCAGCAGCCTCCGCTGGCCCCTCCGGCGGCGCCCGCCGCGGGTCCGTCGGTGATGGATCGGTTGAAGCAGCTCAACGAGCTGAAGACGGCCGGGCTGTTGAACGACGACGAGTTCAACGCCAAGAAGGCCGAGCTGATGAAGCTGCTGTAGTCGGCCGCTTCCCACGCACCCGCCCCGCCGGCTTCACTGCCGAGCGGGGCGTTTTGCGTTCAGGGGCTGGCGGGGGCCCGTCCGGCGTCGCTGCTCGAGTCGGGCGCCGGGCCCGCCTCGCCTTTCGCGCTGCTCTGGGTCGTCGCCGCCGGAGCGGGCCGGTCTGCCGCGCTCACTCCGCTCCACGCGCGGCGAAGGACGTCCGCGCTCGCCGGGTCGGCCCACCACTGCGCGCTCAGCTTCAGCCGCAGCAGCTCGGCGAGCCGCGGCGCCTCGATCAGCTCGACCCCCCGAAAGAGCGGATCCCGCTCGAGCGGCCACCGCGCCGCATCTTCCGGCGCAATCTCGATCGCCAGCGCGCGCGACGCCCAGGTCCGGAAGCGCTGGGCCGCGATCTCGTCGCCCTGTCCCAGCGCCTCGTGCTGGGCGACCAGGTTCGCCGCCGCGCGCCGCAGGGTGAACAGCCGCAGCGCCCGCGCCGAGGTGAGCGTGCTGGCGGCGGCCGCGTCCGGCACCCCCTGGGCCTTCAGCCACCCGGGGCTGGCCGCCAGGTCGGCGAACAGCCGAAACGAGACATCCCCCGCCAGTGGCCCGGCCAGTCGGGGCAGCGCCTCGGCCGGCTCTCGCGACCCGTGGAGCGCCAGCGCCCGCCCGAGCTCGCCCAGCAGCGCGCTAGCATCCCGCGCGCCCCCGGCCGGTCGGAAGCTGACCCGCACATCCGCCGGCCCCCCGGGAGCGACGGTCAGCGGCAGCGGGTTCTTCTTCGCCGACTCGGCCAGATCGAGGGTCAGCCCGGGCAGGCCGTACAGCCCGAGCGTACCGAGCAGCGCGGTGGCCCGGGCCGCCTGCTCGGCCTTGGGAAAGTTGGCATCCGCCGCGGTCGAGGGCCGCAGCAGCCGGGGGAGCTCGGCGCGGCTGAGCTTGTCGGCCGGCAGGCCAAGCTCGGTCTTCGCCAACACCCCGAGCACCTGCTTCCACTCGGCCTCGGTGTCGTCGAGCAGCTTCTTTCCGATCGCCGCGCTC
>JAGSPQ010000704.1 GCA_018262385.1 Myxococcaceae bacterium
CGCCGACCGCTGGTTGATCGAGACCCGCATCGGCCAGGGCGCGATGGGCAGCGTGTTCAAGGGCCTCGACACCAGGCAGAGCAAGGCCGTCGCGATCAAGATCCTGGCCCCCGAGCACTGCCGCAAGCCGAAGGTGCTGGCCCGCTTCGAGCGGGAAGCGAAGCTGATGACCACGCTGCGCCACCCGAACATCATCCAGATCTCGGGCGTCGGCCGGCGCGGCGCGCTGCCGTACATCGTGATGCAATACCTCGAGGGGATGACGCTCTACGACGTGCTCAAGCACAAGGGCGGCAAGCTCACCGCGGGCGAGACGATGGCGGTGGTGAAGCAGATCTCGGCCGGGCTGTCGTTCATTCATCACCACGGCCTGGTGCACCGCGACATCAAGCCGCAGAACGTCTTCGTCGGCCCCGGCGGCCACGTCACCATCCTCGACCTGGGAGTGGTGCGGGACAAATCGAACCCGGGGCTGACCAAGCCGGGCGCGATGGTGGGCACGCCCTATTACATGTCGCCCGAGCAGATTACCGGCACCGAAGAGATCGACAAGCGCACCGACGTCTACGCGCTGGCGGCGATGACCTTCGAGCTGCTGGTGGGCAAGCCGCCGTTTCAGGGCACCAGCAACTTCGAGGTGCTCTACGCCCACCGGACCCAGCCGGCGCCGGACGCCTCGCTGATCACCAAGAACGTCAGCAAGGACGCCGCCAAGGCGCTGATGCGGGGGATGGGGAAGACCCGGGAAGAGCGGCCACAGAGCGCGACCGAGTTCTACGCCGACCTCGAGGCGTTCTTCGGCCAGTCGGAGAAGATCGACCCGAAGGTGGCCTTCGCCTTCCTCGAGAAGGAAGCCGAGAAAGCGCGGCAGAAAGAGAAGGACAAGGCGGCGCGCAAGGAGCGCGAGCGGGCCGCCGCGCGCGGAGGCGCTGGGCCGGTGCCGATCGCGGTGAAGTCGACCACCCGGGCGACCACCCAGTCGATGAAGGCCACCGGGAACTCCGACCCGCGGGAAGAGCTCAAGGCCCGCGTCACCCAGCCGGGCGGCTCGCCCTCTTCCGAGATCCCGATGGCGAGCTCGGGCGACGTCGAGATGCTCGACGCGAACGACGCGACCAACGCGGTGCTGTCTCCGGCGCACGACACCGGCCATGACGGCGACGACGAGGAAGAGGGCGAGGTCCCCGCGCAGCACGACACCGGGATCGAGACCGAGGCGATCAGCGCGTCCGGGCTCGAGAGCCACCGCGACTCGAACCGCGACACCAAGGACGAGGACGAGCCGGACGACGAGCTCGAGCACCCGACCGGCTCCAACGCGGCTCCGCCCGAGCACGCCGACCCGGAGTCGACGGTGATGGAGTCGGGCGAGCTGCGGGTGGTCACCACCGTGAAGGGGCTCACCACCAGCTGCAGCCTGTTCATCGACGACAAGCCGGCGGGCAACACCCCCTGCTCGCTGCAGCTGCCCGAGGGCCGGCACCAGGTCCGGGTCGAGCGGCCGACCTTCAAGCCGGTGGAGAAGTCGGTGGTGGTGAAGGCGAACGAGGTGGTGCTGGCCCGGCTCGAGCTGCAGCCGCCGCCGGCGAAGTAGGCCGCGCCTACTTGCCCTTGCGGGGGCGGGGGATGGCGTAGGCGTCGAGCCGGTTGAGCATCGTGCGGCGGGAGATCCCCAGCGCGCGGGCAGCCAGCGTCTGGTTGCCGCCGTGGGTCTCGAGGGCGGCAATGATCTTCGAGCGCTCGGCGTCGACCTCGGGCGCCGCGCCGGCCGGAGCGTCGGAGGCCTGGCGGGTCAGCGGGGTGCTGGTCAGCTTGTCGAGCGGCAGATCATCGGGGCCGATCACCTTGTCGTTGGCCAGCAGCACCGCGCGCTCGAGCATGTTGCGCAGCTCGCGCAGGTTGCCGGGCCAGCGGTAGGCCTTCAGCATCGCCAGCGCCTCGGGGGTGAGGGTCGGCGCCGGGCTGCGCCCGAACTGCTTGGCGGCGCGGGCGATGAAGTGGGCGGCGAGGCTCTCGAGCTCGGCCATCCGCTCGCGCAGCGGGGGGATGATCAGCGAGATCCCGTTGAGCCGGAAGAAGAGGTCCTGCCGGAAGCCGCCCTTCTCGACCTGCTGCTCGAGGTTCCGGTGGGTGGCGGCGATGAACCGGACGTCGATCGGCCGCGGGCGCACGTCGCCCACCCGCAAGACCTCCTTCGCCTCGAGCACCCGCAAGAGCTTCGCCTGGGTCGACAGCGGCATCTCGCCCACCTCGTCGAGCAGCACGCTGCCGCCGTTGGCGCTCTCGATCAGCCCGACCTTCGCCTTCACCGCGCCGGTGAAGGCGCCCTTCTCGTGGCCGAACAGCTCGCTCTCGAGCAGCGTCTCGGTGAAGGCGGCGCAGTTGAACTTCTGAAACGGCTTGCCCGCCCGCGGCGAGGCGGCGTGGAGCGCCTCGGCGAAGATCTCCTTCCCCACCCCGGTCTCGCCCAGCAGCAGCACCGAGATGTCGCCGGCGGCCACCTTCTTCACCAGCGCGTGGAGCGCGACCATCTGCGGGTCGGCGACGATCACTCCCTTCACCGAGACCCCGCCGAGGGCGACCCGCTCGCCGGTGGCCTTCTCGACCTCGACCCGGCGGTTGGCCTCGAACAGCAGCGCGTCGGGATCCCGGCCGTCCTTGCCCCAGGTCGCCGCGCCGATCAGCACCTGGGCGTCGCGCTTGTCGAGCGCGAGCGAGAGCTTCTGCACCAGCACCGCCGGGCTGGCGCCGGCGATGATCGCCTCGTACTCGCCCGGGCCGTAGGAGGCGATCACGTCGGTGGGCGCCAGCAGCGCGGCCATCGTGTCCTGCACCAGCTGGGGCGACGAGGTGCCCTGCAGCTTCAGCCGCAGCACCGAGAACACCACCCCCGAGGTCTCGGCGCGGGCGCACTCTTCTTCCAGGCGGCCCTCGAAGTAGCCGTGGGTCCACAGCCGGCGGGGGCGGGCATCGACCGGCGCCTTGTCGCGCTGGACGACGATGGTGAGCGGGCCGGCCTCGATCGCATCGCCCGCCCGCAGGGGGGCGCGGGTGCCCGAGACCAGCTTCTCGCCGCGCAGCCGGGTGCCGTTGACGCTGCCGAGATCCTCGACCGTCAGCGGAGGCCCGACCCGGATCAGCGCGTGCTTCCTCGACAGCGCGGGCACGTCGACCTGGATGTGGCACTCGTCGGCCCGGCCGATCACCAGCTGGCCGCCGGGGGGAAGCGGGTGGGTGGTGAGCGTCTCGCCCGAGAACACCAGCAGCCGCATGCTCGGGCCGGCCCCGCCGCTGGCCCCGGACTCGGTGTCTTCCGCGTCGTGCAGCGTCGCCTGGGGCCCGGTCACTGGCAGGCCTTCCGCGCCGAGCAGAAGGTGCCGAGGCACTCTTCGTCCACCCGGCAGGTCGACACCCCGTTGGGGTCGCACAGGTTCTTGCAGCTGTACTCGCAGGTGTTGGAAGCGTTGCAG
>JAGSPQ010000705.1 GCA_018262385.1 Myxococcaceae bacterium
GATGTGGATCGCGACAGCTACGGCCAGACCGGGGCCGGCGGGCCGATCTGCCTCGACGACGCGGGCACCCGGGTGGCGCGGGCGGGCGACTGCCTGGACACCGACCCGGCCACCCACCCGGACGCGGTCGAGATCTGCAACGGGCTGGACGACGACTGCGATGGGACGATCGACGACGGCACCTGCCTGCCGGACGGCGGCTGGAAGCTGCGCCCGGATACCGGGGGCCCGGGCGAAGACTGGGAGACGGCGACCAACTATGGCCGGGGGCAGGTGTGGCTGGCGGAGCGGCAGCGGGTGTTCTTGCGCCCGGGCAGCGGCACCTTCCGCGAGGTCGGTTCTGGCTGCGCCAACAAGCTGTACAGCTCGTGGTCCGACCCGGCCACCGGGGTGGCCTACTTCGGAGGGGAGGGGGTATTCACCACCCACAACTCGACCTCGACCGGGTGCGGCAGCGTCGAGACGCTCTCGGGGACGATCGTGGGGCTGCAGGGCTTCGGCACCCGTCTGTACGGCGCGACCCGCGATGGGAGGCTGGTCGAGGCCCGGACGGGGAGCGTCAGCGTGCGGGCGGGGTTCACGGGCGGCGTCCGGGTCAACGACGTGCAGGGGGCCTCGCCCGATTCGCTGTTCGCGGTTGGAGAGAACGGCGATCGTCCCAAGGTGTGGCGGATGACCACCGACGGGGGCCCGTTCGTCGACGAGCGGGTCGACCTGCTGCCGGTGCCGGATCAGGAGTTGACCGCGGTCTGGGCGGTGGACGACGGGCTGGCGTACGCGGTGGGCTCGCGCGGGGCGCTGCTCGAGCGAAGCGACGCGGGCTGGCGGGCGCTCGGGCCGGCCGATGGAGGGCTGCGGGCGGTGCGGGCGTTCGGCCCGGGGCGGATCTACGCGGCGACTTCCGACGGGCGGGTGCTGCGGTACGACGGCGCGCGCTGGCAGCTGCTCTACCGGCACCCGGTGCCGGTGTTGTTCACCGACATCACCGCCAGCGCCGAGGACGACATCTGGGTCGTCGGGCACAACGGGGTGGTGGTGCACTGGCTGGAATGATCAGCGCGCGATCTGGGTGTAGTTGGCGCCGTCGTTGTTGAACCAGATCGAGCCCTGGTCGCGCGAGGCCGAGTTGTCCTGCGGCGCCCGGCAGCTGATCCCGGCCTGCACCGCAAACTCGACCAGCTGTCCGGTGTTCACGTTGGGCAGGTAGTACCAGCCGTTGATCACCGGGCAGGGGACGTCGGTGGACTTGAGGACGTGGGAGGTCACCCAGCTGTCGGTGGTGAAGTGCAGCTCGAGCCAGGGAACGGAGAGGACGGTGAAGCCGCTGGCGAACCAGCCCTGCTCCTGCGCGTACTTCTGGACCTCGGGCATCCCGGGGTGGACGAGGAAGTGAATCATCGCCGTCGGCACGCCGGGGTTGAGGTGGGCGGGAGGCGGGGGAAGGTTGGGCATCCGGGGAGGGCTGGGGAGGGGAGCACCCGCGGAACCTGCGTTTGGATGGACCATCGGCTGTTGCCCCCGCGATCTGGGCCGGAGAATCGGCCCGTGGCTGCGTGTACTACTAATCGCGGTCGTCCTGAAGTCTCCACACCTTGACCTTCCGGCCGGTCGCGGGTTGGGAAGGAGGTGAGCATGTCGTCCCAGAGCCCCCGAGCAGCGCTGCGGTTGGTGCCGGTGGGGCCGCGCAGCGACTCAGGCCTCTGCCGGGACTTCCTCACCGGGGACGCCGGCGCCTTCGGAGAGCTGGTGCGCCGTCACCAGGAGGTGGTCTTCCGGCTGCTGCGCCGCTACACCCGGACCGCGGACGACGCGCTGGATCTGTCGCAGCGGGCCTTCTTGCAGGCATTCGAAGCAGCCCGGCGCTCGCTGCCGCGGCTGCAGCAGGGAGCGGTCGAGATCCCGTTTCGGGCGTGGCTGTTGCGGATCGCGGTGAACCTGGCGAAGAACCAGGCGCGCGACGCCTCGAAGTGGCCGGCGGCGCCGGTGGAGGCGATCGACGCCGAAGGGCAGAGCGAGGCGGCGCCGGCGCACGAGCAGTTGGTGCGGCTGCAGCGGGAGGCGCTGACCCGCCAGGCGGTGCTCCAGCTTCCGCGGAGGCAGCGCGAGGTGCTGACCCTGCGGGTCGACGGCGGGCTGTCGTTCGGCGAGGTGGCGAGCACGCTGGGGATCACCGAAGGGAACGCGAAGACCCATTTTCACTACGCAGTGAAGCGGCTGCGGGAAGAGATCCGGAAGCTGGCGCCCGATGCGCTGGAGGACAAGTGATGACCTGTGACGAGCTGGAGTTGCTGTTGCCGGAGGGCGCCGACGATCCGGCGGTGCAGGCCCACCTGGCGCAGTGCGCGAGCTGCCTTCAGAGCGCGGAGGTGTTGGCGGCGGCGGCGCAGCCTCCGCTGAGCCCGAGCGAGAAGGCGAAGCTGGGGGGGCTGTCGAGCGCGGTGCAGAGCCAGTGGGTCCGGCTGCAGCACCGGCGCGGCCGGGTGCAGCAGGTGCTCGGGCTGGCGGTGGCGGCCGCGCTGGGGGCGGTGATCGCCTCGGGAGTGATGTGGAAGTTGAACCCTGCGCGCCCGGCGCCGCAGCCGCTGGCGGTCGAGCCGCGCGCGCAGCCGCAGGTGCTGGTGGTGTTGGAAGACGCCAGCCCGCTGGCGGCGGACGATGAGTCGAGTTTCGAAGTGTCGTGGCCCTCGCTGAATGAAGAAGGAGACGTTCTATGAAGAAGCTCTTGCTGGCTGCTGTGCTCGCGGTGTCCTCGCTGTCGTTTGCGGCTCCTCCTCCTGCGGGCGCGCCGCCGCCGAAGTGGGGTGAGCGCGGCGACAACTCCGAACGCAAGGCGGAGATGGCGAAGAAGATCCACATGCTGCTGGTGGTCGGGATCGCCGACGCGCTGAGCCTGAACGAGGCCGAGGCGCTGAAGATGTCCGACAAGCTCAAGGGGTACGAAGAGAAGCGGCGCCCGGTGCGAGAGACGCTGGGCGAGTCACTGCGGGTGCTGAAGGCCGCGGCCGACGGAGACACCAGTGCGTTGGCCCAGGTGGATCAGGCGGTGCAGAAGTTGTTCGATGGCCGGCAGCAGATGGCGGCGCTGGACAAAGAGATGTTCGCCGGGCTCTCGAAGGACTTGAGCCCGCAGAAGCGCGCGCAGCTGGCGGTGTTCCTCGCGAAGTTCCACGCCGAGGCGAGGGGCTGGAAGGGCGGCGGCAAAGGCCGGCACCACCGCGACTGAAGGTGGCGGGACCAGGCCCGAACGAAGTCGTTCGGGTTTGCGCTTCTGCGCTGCTCCGGTTGCCCGGGTCGACGCGGACTTAGCGCCGGCGTCGGCGCAGCCCGAACGCCAGCGCACCGGCGAGCCACAGGAGCTGGGGGTCGACCGTCGCGCAGGAGCAGCCCCCGGCGGGGACCGAGCCGCCGCCGTCGCCGCCCGCGGTTCCGCCGCCGGTTCCAGTTCCGCCGCCGGTTC
>JAGSPQ010000706.1 GCA_018262385.1 Myxococcaceae bacterium
ACTTCGAAGGAAACCTCGTCTCGCCCAAAGGGCGTTTCGCGATCTGCGTCAGCCGCTTCAACAGCTTCATCACCGAGCAACTGCTCTGCGGAGCGGTCGACGCCCTCGTCCGTCACGGCGTCAAAGACGAGCAGATCGACGTCTACCGCTGCCCCGGCACCTTCGAGCTGTCCGGGCTGGTCTCGCGGGTCGCCGAGAGCGAGAAGTACGTCGGGGTGGTCGCGCTCGGCTGCGTGATCCGCGGCGGCACTCCCCACTTCGAGTACGTCGCCGGTGAGGTGTCCAAGGGCATCGGCCGGGCGTCGATCGACTCCGCCTGCGCGGTCACCTTCGGCGTCCTCACCACCGACAACGTCGAGCAGGCGGTCGACCGGGCCGGGGTGAAGAGCGGAAACAAGGGCGCCGACGCGGCCGTTTCCTGCATCGAGATGGTCAACCTGTACGCCTCGATGGGAGCGAAGTAGCCCGCATGGGCGCCCGGCGCACCGCCCGTGAGCGCGCCCTCCAGGCGCTCTTTCAGCTCGACGGCGAGCCCGCCGCCACCACCGCCGGGGGAGCGCTCGATTCGGCGTGGGGAGCCAGCGACGACGAGGGCCCCGGAGATCCGGCCGCCCATTCCTTCGCGCTCGAGATCGTCGAAGGGGTCCGCGCCAGGCTGACCGAGATCGACCCGCTGCTCGAGCAGCACAGCCACAACTGGCGGCTCGACCGGATGTCCCGCATCGATCGCAACGTGCTGCGGCTGGGCGCCTGGGAACTGAAGTTCCGCGACGACATCCCGCGCAAGGTGACCCTCAACGAGGCGGTCGAGCTCGGCAAGAAGTTCGGCAACGAGGAGTCGTCGGGGTTCATCAACGGGCTGCTCGACAAGATCGCCACCACCCTCAACAAGCCGTAGCGGCTCAAAGAGAAGTCGATGACGACCGCGCAAGAGCCCAGCCTCGAGGCGCTCGACAGCCTGCTGGGCTGCGACGCGCTGTGCCTGTTCGTCGCCGAGGACGATCGCCCGCTGTCCGGCGCGGCCGGCTTCGTCGACTGGCGGCTGGGCGGGGGGCTGTCGCGGGTGCTGGAGCAGGGGTTCTTCATCGGCGAGGTCGACGATCGGCTCCTCTTCCCCACCGGGGGAAGTCTGCCGGTACCCCGGATCTTCGCCGTCGGGGTCGGGCGGGAGGCCTCGCTTGACGCGGCGCGGCTGGGGAACCTGCTCGAAGGGGCGGCGGCGATGCTGAAGAAGGCCGGGGTGGGCTCGGTGGCGCTGGCGCTGCCCCGGGGCGGTGGCCTGGGAGACGAGGCCCGGGTCGAAGCCCTGAAGCGGCACTTCTTGCCCGGGTTCGGCAGCGGCGCGGTTACCGTGCTGGCCGAACGGGGAGTGCGGGCGCTGCTCGGCGGAACGCGGTAACCTCGCCGCGGGCCGTGAAGGTATTGATCGTCGAAGACTCGAAGGCTACCCGCGAACTGCTCGCCACCACGGTGCAGACAATCAGCGGGGTCGAGGTCGTTTGCGCGATCAGCGGGTTCGAAGCGCTGAAGGTGCTGCCCCGGTTTCAGTTCGCGCTGATCATCACCGACATCAACATGCCGGACATCAACGGGCTCGAGCTGATCAACTTCGTGAAGAAGAACCCCCACTACCGCGACGTTCCGCTGTTCGTGGTCACCACCGAGGGCCGCGATCAGGATCGCGCCCGGGGGATCGCGCTGGGCGCCTCCGAGTACCTGATCAAGCCGTTCGCGTCCGAGGTGCTGGTCGCGCTGGTGAAGCAGTACCTCAAGCTCTTCTGATGGCCCGCCCGCGCGCCCTCTCGGAGTTCATCGCCGAGGCGAACGAGATCCTCGAAGCGCTCGGCCGCGACCTGCTGATCCTCGACGAGCGCCGCGGCAAGGAGCCCGATCCGGACCTGGTCAACGGCGTCTTTCGCGCCGCCCACTCGCTCAAGGGCCTGTCGGGGATGTTCGGCCAGGACGCGATCGCGAAGTTGGCCCACCAGTCCGAGGATCTGCTCGACGCCCTGCGGCTGGGGCGGGTGGCGCTCGACGACACCCTGCTCGACGCGCTGATCGAGACCCTCGATCTGCTCAACGCCCTGCTGGCCGAGGTGGCCGCCGAGGTGTCCGACGGCCCCGCCCACCAGCGCGCGCTGTTGCAGACCGAGCGGCTGCAGCGCCTGCTCGGGCCGGCCGCGGTCGCCGCCGTCGACCCGCTCGACAGCCTCGGGCTCGACCCGCAGATGCGGGCGGTATTCACCGAGTACGAAGAGCACCGGCTGCGCGAGAACGTGAAGAAGGGCGTCGCCCTCTACCGGGTGCGCGCGGTGTTCAGCCTGTCGGACTTCGACCAGGGGCTGGCCGCGCTGAACGCGAAGCTCAAGCCGATGGGCGAGGTGATCTCGACCCTGCCGTCCTCCCAGCCGGGCGACGAGAGCACGATCGCCTTCGATCTCGTCTTCGGCAGTGCCCGCGCCCCGGAGGACGTGCAGGAGGCGGCGGCCGCGCAGAAGGGGATCGTCGCTCCGCTCACCTCGCCCTCGACCGGGAAGGTGAAGGTGCAGCTCTTCCCGCCCCACCGGGAAGAGATCTCGAACCCCTCGTTGCGGGTGCTCGAGTCGACCCGGCCGGCCACCCCCGAGACCTCGCTGCGGTCGCTGACCCAGACGGTGCGGGTCGACATCGGTCGGCTCGACGGGCTGATGAACGCGGTCGGAGAGCTGCTGCTGATCAAGAGCAACATCCAGCAGCTCGCCGAAGGAGCGCGCCAGGCCGCCGCCTCCGCGCTGCCGCTGCCCAAGCTGTGGGGCCAGGAGCTGTTCAAAGAGAGCCGCGCCCTCGAGCGGAAGCTGGACGAGCTGCAGAAGGGGATCCTCGAGGTCCGGATGGTCCCCCTCGGCCAGGTCTTCGACAAGCTCTCCCGGCTGGTCCGGCGAATCGTCCGCGAGAGCGGCAAAGAGATCGACTTCGACCTGGCCGGCGGAGACGTCGAGCTCGACAAGCTGATCGTCGAGGAGCTGTCGGACCCGCTGATGCATCTGCTGCGCAACGCGATCGACCACGGGGTCGAGGCGCCGGACTCGCGGGTGAAGGCCGGCAAGCCGCGCCGGGCGGTGGTGCGGCTGCGGGCGAAGCAGCAGGGGAACCACGTCGTGCTCGAGGTGGGCGACGACGGGGCGGGGATGAACGAGGAGCGGATCCGGGAGGTGGCGATCGAGCGGGACCTGGTCACCGTCGCCCAGGCCGAAGGGCTCGAGCGGCGCGAGCTGCTCAACCTGGTCTTCCTCCCCGGCTTCTCCACCCGGGCCTCGGTGAGCGAGCTGTCGGGCCGCGGGGTGGGGCTGGACGTGGTGAAGACCAACCTCGCCCGGCTGTCGGGGATCATCGACATCGACAGCAAGCGGGGCATCGGCACCACCTTCACCCTCACCCTGCCGTTGACCCTGGCGATCATCCGCGCGCTGGTGG
>JAGSPQ010000065.1 GCA_018262385.1 Myxococcaceae bacterium
GCTCGCACGAAGAGACGCTGAGCAGCGAAGGCATCAACCTGGTGTTCATCGGGATGGGGATTCCACCGATGGCGGACGACTTCCGCACCCAGTCGCGGCTGACCTCGCCGGTGTGGGCCGATACCAAGCGGCTGACCTACAAGCAGCTGCAGTTCACCCGCGGCTGGAGCACGGTCTTGAACGCCAGGTCGGCGCTCAACGCCTTGCGCGCGCTGAGCAAGGGTCAGCGGCAGCACCGCACCGAGGGTGACCCGCTGCTGAACGGCGGAGTGCTGGTGGCGCAGCAGGGCGGCGAGTGCGTCTACGCGTTTGCGTCGCAGGTGGCGGGAGATCATCCCCGGACCTCAGACGTGATCGAGGTCGCGCGCAGGACCAAGGCGAAACCGCGGTAGCCCTCGAGCGCGGCAGGTGGGGGGTGATCGTTGCCAGTGTTCGGCCAGGCGCCGCCAATCCGTCAGGCCCTTGCCGGAAAAGTGCGCCCTCAGCCGCGAACCAGCCGCTCCCGTCGGCCCGAAGCTCCGGATTGGCAGGGCGGGCAGGGCGAGATTCGGTAGGGTGCGCGCCAGTGACGGCTGCCCCTCCACGTTTCTCCGTGCCGCGGATGGTGGTGACCTGCGTGGTGTGCGCGGGGGCGTTGGTGGTGGCGTTGCTGCTGGGCGCGGCGTTCGGAGGCGAACCGCTGACGCTGGCCGAGGCGTTCACGGCGGACACTCCGGCGTCGGCGATCCTCTTCTCGCTGCGGATCCCGCGGGTGGCGTTGGCGGCCCTGGTGGGAGCCGCGCTGGCGGCCTCGGGCAGCACGCTGCAGGCGCTGATGCGCAACCCGCTGGCGGATCCGTTCGTGCTCGGGGTGTCGGGCGGAGCCGCGCTGGGAGCGACGATCGCGCTCGCCCTCGGAGTCACGTCTCTCGCGGCGCTGCCGGGGCTGTCGGCGGTGTCGATCCTGGCGCTGTTCGGCGCGTTCGCGGCGACGCTGCTGGTGATGAGCATTGGGCGGCTGGCGGGGCGGGGCAGTCCGCACACCACGCTGCTGGCGGGAGTGATCTTCAACGCGTTCGCGCTGGCAGCGATCATCTTCATCAAGGCGCTGGTGGCGCCCGATCGGGTGGGCGAGGTGCTCTTCTGGCTGGCGGGCTCGCTGGGCTACGAGCAGCCGACGACCCTCTGGGCGACCGGGGCGGTGCAGGTGTTGGCGCTGGGGATGATGTGGACGCTCTCCGGCCGGCTGAACCTGCTGACGCTGGGAGACGAGGACGCCGCCTCGCTCGGCGTGGACGTGGCGCGGACGCGGACGCTGCTGTTGCTGGCGGCCTCGCTCTCGGTGTCGGCGGCGGTGGCGCTCTCGGGGCTGGTGGGGTTCGTGGGACTGCTGGTGCCGCACCTGGCGCGGATGGTGCTCGGCCCGGATCAGCGGCTGCTGCTCCCGGCGTCGGCGCTGCTGGGGGCGGCGTTCCTGGTGCTGGCGGATCTCGGCGCCCGGATGCTGTTCCGGGTCTTCCACACCGAGCCGCCGGTGGGAGTCATCACCGCGCTGCTCGGAGGGCCGGCGTTCCTGCTGTTGCTGCTGCGGCGGGCGAATCAGCCCTGAAGAAACTCCTCGAGGATCCGGTGCGCCTGTCCGAGCGCCTCGACCGGCGCGCTCTCGTCGCGCTGATGCGCCTGGGCCGACTCGCCGGGCCCGAAGTTCACCGCGTCGACGCCGACCTCGGAGAACCGGGCGACGTCGGTCCACGCCTGCTTCGACTCGGCCTCGACGGCGGTGAGCTGCTGCAGCTTCTGAAAGTACGGATTGCCGCCGCACACCCGCCCGGACGGAGACAAGTCGGTGAACGCCACCGCGGCCCGCCCGGCGACGAGCGCGCGCACGTCCTCCTGCGCCTGCTCGAGGCTCTTCCCGGGGGCGAACCGGTAGTTGAGGTTGATCTCGAACGCATCGGGCACCACGTTCCGCGCCCGCCCGCCGGTCGCCAGCGTGGCGGTCATCACCTCGTAGAAAGAAAACCCATCCGCGCGCACCTCGTGCCGCCCGCGCAGCCCCAGCTCGGTCAGCAGCGCTCCGGCGTCGTGAATCGCGTTCTTCCCCTGCCACGGCCGGGCGGAGTGGGCGCTCTTGCCGGCGAACGTCACCGTCGCGTGCAGCGTCCCCATGCACCCGACGTGGACCTTGTTGTCGGTCGGCTCCATCGCGATCCCGAACGCCAGCTTCGAGAGCACCGGCACCCGCTCCATCAGCGGCCCGAGCCCGTTCTCGAGGTAGGGCCCTTCCTCGCGCTCGTAGAACACCAGCAGCAGATTCACCGGCAGGCGCTCGAGCGGCAGCTGCTCGGCGAGCGACATCATCACCGCCAGCGCCCCCTTCATGTCCGAGCTGCCCAGGCCGTGCAGCCGGCCACCCTCGATCCGCGGCGCCGGCTCGCCCGCGTGCGCCGGCACGGTGTCGAGGTGGCCGATCAGCGCCACGTGCGGCCTGGGGTCCGCCCGGTTCCCCACCACCAGCGAGTGGCTGTGCCGAAACACCTGCCCGGCAGGAAACCGCCCCCGCGCCCACTGCTCGACGAAGTCGGCGAGCTGCTTCTCGTGCCCGATCGGGCTGGGCAGCGCGATCAACCCCAGCGCCCGCTCGGCGAGGGCCTGCGACCTCACACCGCCACCGCGAAGTCCCGCAGCGCGGCAGTGAGCGAGGTCTTCTGGTCGGTGCTCGCAGTCCGCTGCCCGATGATCAACGCGCAGGGCGTCAGGTACTCGCCGGCGGGGAACTTCCGCGGGCGCATCCCGGGGATCACCACGCTGCGGCGGGGAATCCGGCCCTTGAACACCTGCTCCTGCGGCCCGCTGACGTCGATGATGTGAGTCGACGAGGTGAGCACCACGTTGGCGCCGAGCACCGCCTCCTCCTCGACGATCACCCCTTCGACCACCACGCAGCGGCTGCCGATGAAGCAGTTGTCTTCGATGATCACCGGCGTGGCGCTGGCCGGCTCGAGCACCCCGCCAATCCCCACTCCGCCCGACAGATGCACGTTGCGCCCGATCTGCGCGCAGCTGCCGACGGTGGCCCAGGTGTCGACCATCGTCCCCGCGCCGACGTGGGCGCCGATGTTGACGAACCCGGGCATCACCACCGCGCCGCGCTCGATGAACGCGCCGTACCGCACCGTCCCCGGGGGCACCACCCGCACCCCCGCATCCGCCAGCCCCTTCTTCAACGGAATCTTGTCGTAGAACTCGAAGGGCGGCAGCTCCATCACCTTCATCTCCTGGAGCGAGAAGTAGAGCAGGATCGCCTCCTTCACCCAGGCGTTGACCTGCCAGCCGTCGGGCCCTTTCGCCGCCACCCGAATCGCGCCGCGATCGAGCAGCTCGAGGGTCTCCTTCACCGCGCGGGCGAACAGGTACTCCTTCAGCTTCTCGCGGTCGGCAAAGGCCTGGGTGACATGGGTCTTCAGCTCGTCGAGCGTCATTGGCTACGACCTACAACAACATCAGGTGCCGAGGTAGTGCAGGACGACGCGCCGGCGCTGAGGCGAGAGCCGGTGCTCGAACAGATACAGCCCCTGCCAGGTGCCGAGCATCAGCGTCCCGCCGCGCACCGGCACCGCCAGCTGGGTCTGGGTCAGCGCCGCCCGCACGTGCGCCGGCATGTCGTCCGGCCCTTCCGCGTCGTGGACGAACAGCGGATCTCCGTCCCGCACCAGCCGGGAGAAGAACCGCTCGAGGTCGGCCCGGACCTCCGGATCGGCGTTCTCGGTAATCAGCAGCGAGGCCGAGGTGTGCTGGATGAACAGGGTACACAGCCCGTCGGCCAGGCGCTCTTCCTGCAGCCAGCGCGCCACCTGGGGCGTCAGCGGGGTGAACCCGCGCCCCCGGGTGGCCAACTCGAGGGTGTGTTGCGCCTGACGAAGTACCGACATCGCTTAAGGACCCTGCCAACTCGTAGTAAGCCTCGCAACCCAAAGATGACTCCCGCCGAATTCGCGCAGCTGGCCACGGGGCACCTGCGTGCCCGCGGGATGGCGCGCGAGATCCGCTTCGACGCCGCCCGCTTCTGCCTGGTGGTCGAGGGAGAAGGCGGCCTGTGGCGCTTCTGCTTCCTCCACCACGGGTTCAACGAGTTCAAGGCCGCCGCGGTGCACGAGCGCGAGAAGGTGCTCCAGCGCCGGCTCTGGAGCCTGCTCGACAACGGGGCGATTCCCCCCCGGGACGAGGTGCTCAAGGGCGTGCTCCCCCGGGTGCGGGACTGCGTCTACCACGCGGTGCTCGAGCGCCAGCTCGCCGCCCAGGTCGACGACGTCGCCGAGCGCGCGCTGCTCGAGATCCCCTACCGCCACCTCAACGAGGAACTCGAGGTCAACGCGGTGTTCGACCTGCCGACCTCGGCGATGGACGTCACCGCCTCGCGGCTGTCCACCTGGGGGATGACGCTGGCCGAGCTGGAACAGCGGGCGCTCGACAACCTCCGGCTTCGCTCGAAGGAGCCGTTTCGCCTGGTGGCGCCCGGGCTGTGGGCCTCGCCGTGGGGCGACGGGCACGACGCGGCGCGGATGCTGCTGAGCGACGAGATCTCCCGGCTGAAGGTCCTCGGCGAGCACGTGGCGATGATCCCGTCGGCCTCGGTGCTGATGATCGCCGGCAGTGAAGATGCCCACGCGCTGGCGAGCATGGCGGAGATCGCCCGCGACGCGGTGCAGGACCCGCGCGCGATCACCGGGATCACCTTCAAGCGGGCCGGAGACGGCTGGCAGGCCTGGCTTCCTCCCCACGACAGCCCGGCCTACGACAAGCTCTACTTCCTCGCGCTGCAGTCGCGCGCCAACGCGTACACCCAGCAGAAAGAGCTGCTCGACGCCTGGTACGAGTACACCGGGGAATCGCAGTTCGTCTCCCGCTTCTCCGCCTTCCGCACCGACGCCGGCGACATCTACACCTGCACCCCGTGGACGGAGCAGGTCGACGGCCTGCTGCCGCGCACCGATCGAATCGACTTCGTGAAGCTGGTCGGTGAAGGCGAGTCGAAGCCGAAGGTCTGGCCGGCGAAGTTCGAGATCGCCCTCGAGGTGGTCGGGCACCTGCTCACCCGCACCGACGAGCGCCCCGAGCGGTGGAAGACGAAGGGCTTTCCGACCGAGGCCGAGCTGGCGCTGATGACCGAGCGCTCGGGCCTCGAGGTCGCGACGCTTACCAGCTGACCTCGACCCGCTCGTTCATCGTCGGGTAGTCGAGCACCAGCTTCTTTCCCACCGCCCGCGCGATCGCCGCCGCCGCCGGCAACAGCGCGTCGCGCACCTGGGTCCACTGGGCGTCTTCGCCGGACGCCTCGGGGCCCACCAGCGCGCCGCCGCCTTCCAGCTCGAGCCGGACCTTCGCCCGCGCCGAGGTTCCCCGCTTCGGGTCCCGGTAGACGGTCAAGCTGGCGCCCTTCACCGCCGCGCGCGGGTGCTGCTGCAGCCGGACGAAGTAGTCGCTCAGCCAGGTGCGCGCCTCGGGGTAGCCGGTCACCGTCGCGGCGTCGATCGCCAGCCGCACGCCCTCGCGCTGGCGGCGCACGCTGCGAATCAGGTTCAGCACCCCGAGCAGGGCAATCGCCAGCAGCGCGAACCCCACCGGCCAGGCGGCCAGCTTGATCCCGAAGTGCGACTGCCAGCTGAGCGCGATCACGAACGCGCCCAGCAGCAGCGGGCCCAGCGGCACCACCACCCGGCGCAGCAGCTCGGCAGGCACTCGCTGCTCGAGCACCAGCGGCTGCAGCGTCACCACCGACCAGCCCCCCGGAAACAGCTGGCCCACCAACAGCTGCGCCGGCTCGGCGGGGCGGAGCTCCCCGGTCATCAGGTGTCGAGCGCGTCGATGCAGGTGCGCAGAACGGCAATCCGCGCGTACTTCTTGTCGTTCGCCGGCACCACGTGCCACGGCGCATCGGGGCGGTGGGTGCGATCGAACACGTCCTGAATCGCCTCTTCGTAGTCCGGCCGCCGCTTCCGGTTGCGCCAGTCGTCGGGGCCGATCTTGAAGTGGTTGATTGGATCCTTCTCGCGCGCCTTGAACCGCTCGAGCTGGGTCTCTTTGTCGATGTGGAGGAAGAACTTCAAGATCACCACCCCGTCGTCGGTGAGCATCCGCTCGACCAGCACCCGGCCGTACCAGCTGCGATCGAAGATCGACAGCTCGCCCTGCTCGGGGGTGCGGGTGGTGAAGCGCCACAGGTAGTGGTGGCGCGCCTCGGCGTCCTTCGGCGCCGCGATCGGCCACACCTTGTACCCGCGGGGATCCATCAGGGCGGTCAGGCGCTTGATCGCGCCGCCCTTGCCCGCCGCGTCCCAGCCTTCGAACACGATCACCGCGCGCCGCTTCTCGAGGAAGTAGCGCACCTGCAGCTCGTAGAGCTTCTCCTGCAGCTTCTTCAGCTCTTTCTCGTACTCCTTCTTTTCGGTGCCGAGGGTGGTGCCCGGGTCGATCGACCGCAGCTTGAGCGTCCCCTTCGGGTGGACCACGAACTCGTACGCGTTGGGCGTCTTGTCGCTGAGCTTCTCTTTTTTTCCCATGGGTTGCCGCAGTCTGGATCAAGCGCTGAAATGGATCAGCCACTTCGTGCGTAGGGAGAGTCGATGAAGCTGCAGGACGTCAGCCGCTATTTCCGCGATGGCCAGGTCTCGCTGGCGAAGAAGAGCCTCGCCTTCCTGGCGGCGCTCTACGGGGTGATGCCGCTCGACGCGATCCCCGACGTGCTTCCGATGGTCGGCTGGCTGGACGACGTGGGGGTGATCGCCGCGGTCACCGCCTACATCTGGCGCGACGTGAAGAAGCACGCGGCAGCCCGACTGGCATCTTCGAACCCGGCGCGTTAACTCGCTCCCGGTGCGCACCGCCCTCTTCGTCCTCACCTCCGCCACGCTGCTGCTCGCCGGGCTCTTTCCCCGCGACGCGCGTGCCTGAGGCATCTCTGCTCCGGTCGGGCCGACCGGATTGGCGCAGCGGTGTCACGGCGAGCAGCCTCCCCAGAGCCGGGTCGGCCTCTCCTTCGGTGCCTTCCGCACCCGGCTGGTCTTCGCCGAGCGCGGCTTTCTCGATCTGGAGGAGCTGGCGGCCGGGGTCTCCTTCGAACGGAGGCTGTCGAAGCAGGTGACCCTGCAGCTCAGCGGCGGGGGCATCGGCTACGCCCGGCTCGGGGGCCCGGCGGCCGAGACCCTGCGCGGCTTCTTCGCCGGGGCCGGGGGCTCCTGGTCGGTGCTGGAGCAAAAGGGCGCGATCCCGTTCGTGATGATCGGCCTCGCGCTGGCCGGCTCGCTGGCGGTGCCCGGGCGCGGGGGAGACGACGCGCTGTTTGCCTTCGACCTCCGCGGCTCGGTGACCGCCGGCTACACCCTGGCGAAGCGGTGGACCCCGTACCTGGTCGGCCGGCTGTTCGGCGGGCCGGCGTTCCTCGCCGAGCGCGGCCGCACGTACGTCGGCACCGATGTCTGGCACTTCCAGCTCGGCGCCGGGCTGGTGGTCGGGCTGCCCGGCGGGTTCGACCTGTCGGCCGAGCTGGTCCCGCTCGGAGAGCAGCGGGTCAGCGCCGGTCTCGGCTACGCGTTCTAGCCCTCAGTAAAGTCAGCGCACCCCCGTTCATCCCGAGCGCAGTCGAGGGACGGGTGAGTCGAGACCCCGCTACGGAAGCTTCGGATCCACCGTGAGGGTGAAGTCCCAGCGGACCTCCGAGGTGTTGGTCCCCGAGACCAGCGTCTTCGTCCCGCCGTCCTCCGGGCCCTTCATCCGCACCTGAAACGGCTGCAGCGCCTTGAACTGGTAGGCGGTCGCGGTGCCCTGAATCCCCCACGGCTGGCTGGCGGCCGCCACCACCGTCGCGTTGTTGCAGGCCGGGAACAGGCTGGGCGGCGCCACGATCTTGAAGGTGACGATCGAGCTGTCCGCCCAACCCGAGACCTCGACCGTGCCCTGGAAGAGGGCGGCGTTGGCGGTGGTCGCTCCGGCCGTGCACATCGGCGGGGCGCCGGTGGAGGTGGCGGTCACCGACGGGCAGGCCGCGGTGCCCAGGACCTGGATCATCGGCGTGCCGCCGTCGGTGCCGATGTTCAGCCCCGCATCCGAGCCGCCGTCGTAGCTGCAGGTGTTGAAGGGCAGGGTGTCGGTGCGGGTGCCGCTCACCACGTTCACCCCATTGCCGGTGTAGGTGCCGGTCACCGCGGTAATCCGGTAGGTCACCCGGCTCGGCCCGGCGTCCACCGTTCCGGCGTCGACCCCCGCATCTACCCCGGCGTCGACCTCCACCCCGGCGTCGTGCTCATGGCCCGCGTCCGGCACCACCGTCGCCGGACCGCAGTTGCAGCCACCCAGAAACAACCCCAGCCCCACCGACAGGAGAGTTCGCATCGGGGGTACCTACCAGCTGCGCCCACCCCTTTGAAGCGCAGTCAGCCGTTCTGGGCCGCCAGCGCCAGCGGCCGCGTCTCCAGCGGGAGCGTGCCGGTCAGCGGCCAGAGCGCGTTGCCGCACATCGCGGTCACCATCTGCCGCCGCACCCACGGCACCCGGGTGGCGATCGGCATCCCGAAGTCGCGCAGCGGCGCCAGCCAGGTGAGATCCGACTGGAAGAACGGGGTCAGCCAGCGGGTGGCGAACTGGTAGTAGTCGAGGTGCGCGTCACGGGTCCGCGAGTAGGCGTCGAGCGCCAGCGGCAGCGCGTCGGACACCGCCAGGCACTGGGCCAGCACCTGGGCGTCGACCAGCGCGAGGTTGCAGCCCTGGCCCAGCTGCGGGCTGGTCGCGTGCGCCGCGTCGCCCAGGTAGACGACGTCGTCGGTGTTCCACTGGGCCATCACCACGTCGTGGTACTCGGCGAACAGCACCTGATCGGCGCTCTGGATCTGCTCGAGCAGCGGCGCCGCTTCGGGCGCGAAGCGCAGGATCTCCTCCTTCCACGGCAGAAGCCCGGCGGCCCGCCACTGCTCGAGCGAGCGGGCGCCCAGGCTCCAGAACAGGCTCACCAGCGGCGTCTGCCCGGTGGGACCCAGGCCGGTCGGCAGCAGCCCCATCATCCGGCGGGTGCCGCTGAGCACCTGGTAGAGCCGGTTGTGAAACCGGTGCTCCGCGTCAGTGCCGACGAACCACAGCGCGCCCCACGGGTACTTCTTCACCGTCTTCTTCAGCGCCGGCGCAGCCGCGAGCGGGCCCCGTCGGCGACCACCACCAGGTCGAACGGCCCGTGCTCTTTGCGGCTGTCGGTCTCGACCACCAGGTTTCGCCCATCGCGCGCGCGGGTCAGATCCTCGATCCCCACTGCGCACTTGAGCGTGATCGCCGGCGAGGCCTTCACCGCCTCGAACAGCGTCTGGAACAGCACCCCGCGGTGCAGGCCCAGGCCATAGAGATCCCCGGCCACGTCGGAGTAGGCGAGCTTCAGCACCGGCCTTCGCTTCGAGGTCTCCGCGTACAGCTCGCGCAGCACCGCGCCGCGCGCCACCACCGGCGGCAGCAGCCCGAGCGCGGCGAGCACCGACATCCCGCTCGGCTGGAGAACGATGCCGGCGCCGATCGCCTTCGGCTCGGGCACCCGCTCGAAGATCGTCACGTGGTGCCCAGCCCGCGAGAGGAAGAGCGCCGCGGCGCTGCCTGCAGTTCCGGCTCCGATGATCCCGACTTCCAACGGCCTCACGGCGGGCGACTGTAGCCCGTGCTGTCGCCCCGGCTTCGCGTTAAACCCCGCGCCATGCGAACCCACCTGCTGCCTGCCCTGTTGGTCCTCGCCGTCGTCTCCTGCAAGTCCGCCCCCCAGCCGGCGCCCGAGCC
>JAGSPQ010000707.1 GCA_018262385.1 Myxococcaceae bacterium
CTGGAAGTTCAGCTCGCCCAGTCGCGCGGGGGTGGTGGCCTGGCTGAGATCGTTCATGCCGGGCGATGAGTAACACGCGCGGGCGACTGGCTCACCGCCGGGGTGGCGTGCCCTGGGCGAGGGTGCGGTCGAGCTGGAGGGCGGCGAGCCGCACCTCTTCCGACTGGGCGATCAGCGCGCGCGCTCCGCCCCGCCCCACCCGGACCTCGTGCAGCAGCGCCCACGCTTCGGGAACCGAGCCCACGCCGCAGATGACCCGCACCTGCATCTTCCGCAGCCCGTGGGCCGCCAGCAGCAGCGGATCCTTCGCCGCCACCAGCTTCGCCCGGGAAGCCTTCAGCGCCGCCTTCGCCGCCTCCGGCTCGCCCGCCTGGGCCGAGAGCCAGGCGGAGAACGAGAGGAACTGCCCTTCGTGCCGCGGGTCGCAGACCTCGCGCAGCAGCTTCAGCGCCTGTCCCACCTTGGCGCGGGCGGCCTCGAGCTCGTTCGACTCGGCGAGCGCCTGGGCCAGCTTGCCGAGGAAGTAGCCCTCGAGCTGTGGCTGGTCCGACTCGTGCGAGCGGGCGACCGCGTCCGAGAAGAAGGCGCGCGCCAGCTCGGTGCGCCGCTCCTCGAGGAACAGGCTGCCCACCGTCCCGAGGACCCGCGCCTCGCTCGCTGCGTCGCCCAGGCTGCGCGCCAGCGGGAGTGCCTCGTCGCAGCACGCCAGCGCCTGGGTCAGCTCGCGGCGCGCCACGCACACCGTCGCCTTCTCCGAGAGCACCCGGACCTCGAACGCCTGATCGCCCACCGCCCGCGCGAGCTCGAGCGCCTGATCCAGCCCGGTCCGCGCGCCGTCCACGTCGCCGCTGGCGAAGCACGCCAGCGCCCAGTCGCACAGCACCCGCGCCTCGAGCGCGCGATCGCCCGCCTCGCGCACCACGCTCAGCGCCTCGCTCAACCCCGCCATCGCCTGCCGGGGCTGGCCGCGGTTGCGCTGGAGGTTGGCCCGCTGCTGCATCGCGCGCACGAGGTGGGGCGCGGCGGCTCCGGCGCGGGTGGCGGCCGCGATCGCCGACTCGAGCAGCTCCAGGTTCGCGCCCCACGGTCCGACCCGGGTGAGCACCGACTCGAGGCGGTGCAGCGCCTGCAGCGCGATTGCCGCGCTGTCGGCAGTGGCGGGGCAGGTGGCCTGGGCGCGCTCGAACACCGCGCGCAGGTTGTCGCGCTCGGCCGCCACCGGCGCGCCCAGCCTCAGCGCCCACCCGACGTGCCGGGCGTGAACCGCGGCCGCCTCGGCGCCCGCCTCGAGGTGGGCGGCGGCCCAGCGCTGCACCTCTTCCGGCATCCGCAGGCGCGCCCGGCCCGGCGCCTCGAGCGCCACCCAGGGCCGCAGCAGCGCCTTGCGCCCCAGCGCCTCGAGCTGGAAGCGGGCCTCCTCGGCCGTCTCGAGCCCCAGCACCTGCCGGGCCGCCTCGGGGGTGAAGCCGCCGCGGAACACCGACAGCGCGCCCAGCGCCTCGCGCTCGCTCGGGGACAGCAGCTGGCAGGTCCAGCCGATCACCCCGGCCAGCGTCAGCGGCTCTTCCAGCCGCTCAAGAAGGGCCGCCGGGCTCAGCGGGTCGGCGCGGGCGGCGACCAGCTCGATCGCCCGCGGCAGCCCCTCGAGCCGCCGGCACAGCTCGCCCACCTGCGCCCGCTCGGCCTCCAACGACGGCGCAGCCAGCCCGGCGCGCTGAAGGTGCGCGGAGAACAGCCGCATCGCCTCCGAGTCGGCGCCTTCGGTGCCCAGCCCCGGCAGCGGCAGCACCCGCTCGTCCGCCAGCCCCAGCGACTCGCGCCGGGTGACCAGCAACGACAGCTGGGGCGCCGCGTCGAGCCAGCGGGCCACCGTCTCGGCGGCGGCCGGCCCGGCCAGGTCGAGGTTGTCGAGCACCAGCTGCGCCGGCCCGAGCGCCGCCAACAGCCGGCCCGAGCCGCTCAGCAGCTGCGCCGCGGTCTCGCACAGCCCGTCCGGCGCGAGCCCACAGGCGCGGGTGACCGCCTCGACCAGCCCGCCGGCGTCTCGCACCTCGGCCAGCTCGACCGTCGCCTTCCACCCCTGCGGATGGAGCTCGACCCACCGCGCGGCCAGCCGGGACTTGCCCTGCCCGGCGGCCCCGGTCACGGTGACCAGGCGCGCGCCTGCGTCGAGCTCGGTGGCCAGCTGCGCCAGCTCGGCAGCCCGGCCGACGAAGGCGCTGGAGGCCGAGCCGAGGCCCAGCCAGGCGCGCCCGTTGACCAATCCTTCCCTCGAAGGGACCTGGTGGGTCTTGCTGCCGGGGTAGGCGATCGGCCGGAACTTCTCGTTGCGGGTCGGCGCCTCGGGCAGCACCGGCGGCGCGGCGGGAGTCTCGGTCGGATCCAGGGTGTGCTCGGGGAACATCCCGCGCAGCCACGAGCCGACCCGCGAGGGAGAGTGCGCCAGCCGCAGCGTCTCCAGCAGCGCCTCGAGCGCGTCGGAGAACTCGGCGCAGCTGGGGAACCGGCGGGCCGGGTTGCGCGCGAGGGCACGGAAGATCAACGCCTCGAGCTCGGGGGGACACTCGGGCTGGAGCTTCGAGGGCGGAGGGACCCTGCACTCCATCACCGCCCGCAGCGTCTCGGCGTCCGAGGGGCGCCAGAACAGCCGCTGCAGGGTGACCAGTTCCCACAGCACCACGCCGAGCGAGAACAGATCGCTGCGGGCGTCGAGCACCGCGCCGTCGAACTGCTCGGGCGACATGTACGCGTACTTTCCCTTCACCACTCCGGCCTCGGTGTGGGTGCCGCGGTGCGAGGCGCTGGCGATGCCGAAGTCGAGCACCTTGGTCGCGCCCTCGTAGGTGACGAGCACGTTCTGGGGAGAGACGTCGCGGTGGACGATCTGCTGGGCCGCGCCGTGGCGGTCGACCTTGCGGTGCGCATAGTCGAGCCCCTGCGCCGCTTCGCTGATCATCTGCATCGCGTGCTGGATCGGGATCCGCTCGCCCCGCACCTTGCAGCGCTGGACGATGTGGGTCAGGTCCTGCCCGTGGAGGTACTCCATCGCGATGAAGTACGCGCCCGCCTCGGTGCCGACGTCGGTGACGCTCGCGATGTTCGAGTGACGCAGATCCGCCGCGGTGCGCGCCTCGTCGAGGAACATCTGCACGAAACCCGGATCATTGGCGAGGTGGGGAAGGATTCGCTTCACCACCACCAGCTTCTCGAACCCCTCGAGGCCGCGCTGCCGGGCCAGCCAGACCTCGGCCATCCCCCCGACCGCCAGCTGCCGCACCAGCCCGTACCGGCCGGCGATCAGCGCTGAGGATGGGTCTGTGGGCGGGGGAAGCATCGAGAGCGCAGTCATTGGAGGTCGACACCCACCTGAGCAGCTGCCATGCCATGGCCCCAGCTACCGCAGCCCGGGCGATCGCCGTGACAATTCGCCCCACTGGGCGCAGGCGCACGGGA
>JAGSPQ010000066.1 GCA_018262385.1 Myxococcaceae bacterium
GATGCGGGTCAGCCCAGCTTGAGCCGGGCGATCACTTCGTCCGTCGCGGCGACCGTCGAGAGCGTGCCCCCCAGATCCCGGGTCGTCTTCCCGTCGGCCACCGCCGACTGCACCGCCGCCTCGAGCGCGTCGGCCGACTTGCCGTGGCCCAGCTCGCGCAGCATCAGCGCGCTGGTGAGCAGGCTCGCCACCGGGTTGACGATCCCCTTGCCCGCGATGTCGGGCGCCGAGCCGTGCACCGGCTCGAACAGCGGGGTCGAGGTGGGGTTGAGGTTCGCCGACGGCGCCACCCCCAGCCCGCCGGTGAGCCCGGCGCCGAGGTCGGTGAGGATGTCGCCGAACAGGTTGGTGGTGACGATCACATCGAAGTCCTCGGGCTTGATCACCAGCTGCATCGCGAGCGCGTCGACGTAGTAGTGCCTGGCGTCGATCTCGCGGTACTCGATCTGGACCTCCTTGAAGGTCCGCAGCCACAGCTCGTGGGCGGCGATCGCGTTGCTCTTGTCCGCCAGCGCCACCCGCCGCTTCCCGTTGCGCTTGGCCCACTCGAACGCGGCGCGGATGATCCGCTCGACCCCCTTGCGGGTGTTCACCTCTTCGGCGAGCGCGACCTCGTCGGCGGTGCCCTTTTTGAAGACCCCGCCGATGCCGTTGTACATCCCCTCGGTGTTCTCCCGGAACACGACGAAGTCGATTTCCTTGCGGCCCTTGCCCTTCAGCGGCGAGAGCCGATCGTCGAGCAGCCGGCAGGGCCGGAAGTTGACGTAGAGGTCGAGCCCGAAGCGCAGCCCGAGCAGGATCTCGCGGGCGTGCACCTGGCCGGGGACGCGGGGGTCGCCGACCGCGCCGAAGAGGATCGCGTCGTAGTCGTTGCGGAAGATCTCGATCTGCCCGGCCGGCATCGCCACCCCGGTCTTGAGGTAGCGCTCGGCGCCGAAGTCGAAGGAATCGAACTGCAGGCCCAGCTGGTGCGCCCCGTCGATCAGCGTCAGCACCCGCACCGCCTGGGCGGTGACTTCGATCCCGGCGCCGTCGCCGGGGATCACTGCAATCTTGGCCACCATTTTCAGCTCCCGTGCAGGGACAGCGGAGGGCGCTCTTCGCCGGTGAAGGCGCGAAGTGCAAGGTACTCGTCGTAACGGCACTGCAGGGTCAGCGTGTCGCCCGAGACGATCTGGGTCGGCCCGGTCGGGTGGAGCGCCTCCGCGGCGCCCGGCTTGCGCAGCGAGAGGGTCAGCCCGCCGAACCGGTCGCGCACCGCCGAGACGTTGAGCTCGGCCAGCTTCGGGCCCGCGACGAAGGCCGAGACCACCATCAGGTGCTCGCCCACCGAGAAGCTGTGGATGATCCGCGGGTCGAGCGAGGTGAGCGCCAGGGTCTGACCGGCGAGCACCGAGGTCGAGTGGGCCTCGGCCCGGAAGTTCTCGCGCACCCGCTCGGCCAGATCTTCATCGAACAGCCGCATCACGATCCGGATCTCGGGGTTGGCCTTGCGGGCATCGAGGCCGACGTTGATGTTCCCCAGGTCGTCGTCGGTGCAGCAGACGATCGCCTGGGCGTGCTTCACGTTCAGCCGCGCCAGCGCCTTCGGGTTGCGCGCGTCGTCGAACAGCACCGGGATGTTGAGATCCTGCAGCTGGGTGGCGAACGGCGCGCCTTCGCGCTTCTCGATCACCACCACTTCCTTCCCCAGCGCAGACAGCTGGTTGGCGATCCGGAAGCCGACCCTCCCCGCGCCGCAGATGATGATGTGGCCCCGCATCGATTCGGCGATCACTTCGATCCACTCCTTGTCGGACGTCTTCTTGGCGAAGAACAGGTAGGCGAACCGCACCACCCCGTCGACCACCGCCACCAGGCCGAAGGGAGGGATGAGGATGTTGAGCGCGACGATCGCCGCGCTGTCGACGTAGTCGAGCGAGGGCTGGCCGAAGAGCAGGAAGTAGACGTGGTTGAGCGCGCGGGCCCAGCCGATCGGGGTCGGGTAGAGGACGATGAACGCCCACGGCAGCAGCCCGAACAGGATCAGCGCGAAGAGGAAGGTGATCCGGAAGCGCCGGGCAATGGCAGTGACGTAGCGAAGGCGGGTGGCCAGCGAACGGCGCTGCGGGCGGAGCTGCATCGGCAGCCGCAGTCCCTAGCATGCGGGTGCGTACCACGAACGGGGTATTGCCCCTTCGCGCCCTCCCCGGCACCTTGGCCTGCGTGCGCCAACCCATGCCCCCCAACCCCGTTGCTGGTGAAGCCCCCTGCGTCGACGATCGCCTGCTGTGGTCGCTGTGGCTGTCGCCGGCCTGGCTGCCGAGCGTCACCGCCGCCGACGAGCTCGGCCTGTTCGACCTGCTCTCCAGGCGCCAATCGGCCACCGCCGCCGAGCTGGGCGCGGGGCTGGAGTTGAGCCCCCGGGCGATGCGGGCGTTGCTGGGCCTGCTGGCGCCGCTGGGCCTGGTGCGGCAGCAGGCCGGCAGCTTCGCGCTGACCGAGCCGGCGCGCGCCTACCTCGTCTCGACCAGCCCGTTCTACTGGGGCCCGGCGCTGGCGCCCCACAAGCGGGTGCCGATGTCCCACGCGCAGATCCTCGAGGCGCTGCGGCGCGACCAGCCGGGGGGAGACACCGACGCCGCCGCGATGTGGCAGGCGCCCGATCCGCTGATGTTGCGGATGTTCACCGCGGTGATGCACGCCCACTCGCTGCCCACCGCCAGCGCACTGGCGCGGTGCGACGGGTTCAGCGACGTGCAACAGCTGCTCGACGTGGGCGGCGGCTCAGGCGCCTACTCGGTGTGCCTGGCGCTGCGGCACCGCCAGCTCGAGTGCACCGTGCTCGAGCTGCCGGCGATGACGGAGATCACCGAGGAGTACCTCGCGGCCTCTGCGACCTGCGGCCGGGTGCGGACCCATTCGGCCGACATGTTCGTCGATCCGTGGCCCGGGGGGCACGACGCGGTGTTCTTCAACGACGTGTTCCACGACTGGCCGCAGCCGAAGTGCCAGCTGCTGGCGCGCAAGGCGTTCGAGGCGCTGCCCAGCGGGGGGCTGGTGTTCCTCCACGAGATGCTGCTCGACGCCGGCCTCGATGGGCCGCTCGAGGCCGGCGGGTATTCGATGATGATGCTGGTCGCGACTCCCGGCCAGCAGCTGTCGGGAACCGAGGCGCGAGAGCTGCTGGCCGGCGCCGGCTTCGTCGACACGATCATCGTCCCCACCGTGCACCACTACTCGCTGGTGTCGGGCCGCAAGCCCTGAACCAGATCCGAGTCGGGCGTCACCACCGTCGCCCGCCCGGTGGCGCCGAAGCGCGCCGCCAGCTCGACCCGCGAGTGCACCTTGAGCCGGCGGAAGATCTTCTTCATGTGCGAGCCGATCGTCGTCTCGGACAGCTGGAGCCGTTCGGCGACGTTGGTGTCGGAGAGGCCGAGCATCACCAGCCGGACGATCTGCCGCTCGCGTGCGCTCAGCTGGGCCAGCTCGGCCTCCTGAGGCAGCGTCGGGCGGACGCCGCAACCCTCGGCGAGCGCGATCGCTCCCCGCAGCGTCTGGGAAGCCTGCTCGGCGACCTGCTTGAGCGGCACGGCGAAGCGGGCCAGCGCCTGATCCGACGGGCTGCCGAGCCCGACCGAGATCCACCCGATCGGCCGGCGATCGGCGCCGGTGAGAAACACGTGCAGCAGCGACTCGATCCCGGCAGGGGTGAAGAGCACCCGCTTCAGCTCGAGGTTCATCTCGCGATCCGGCGAACGATCGAGCGGCGCGTACACCTCGGCGGAAGGCGCGCCCGCGCTCATCCCCTCGGTGGTCTTCTCGATTCGCGGCAGGAAGCGAACGAACAGCTGCTCGGTCAGCGGCTGGTGCGACCGGGGCGAAGTGCCGGCCTGGGCAGCCAGGTAGTCCTGTGGAGGGCAGGTGACCACCGTGACGTACTCCGCCTCGGCCGCCCGGCGCACCGCATCCGCAAGTTGTGCGCGCCACTCCTGGGCCGCCAGCAACCGCTGCGCGGCGGCCTCGGCGGCCCGCCACCGGGTCATCGGCTCCATCACGGCATTTTCACCAGCGATTGCAGCAAGTTGAGTGGAGTACCACGTTCGGGGTATTTCGAGACCGGTTCGCGATCGACGCTAATTCTAGACCTCCGCTTCGCGGAGACAATGAGCTTCGACGAACTGGCCGCAGATTTTGCACGAGAAGCGCTGAGGTTGATCAGCCAGCTGGAAGCGGCGCTGCTCCGCCTCGAGGCGCTCGACCCGTCGGAGGGCGAGGCGGACGCGCTGACCGCGCTGCGGGTGCTCCACACCCTCAAGGGCAACGCGGGGCTGCTGGGCGCCGACCGGCTCAGCACCACCTTGCATCGGCTCGAGACGCTGGCGGGCGCCGGCCGGGATCAGGTGCCGGTGCTGCTGGGGGCGATCGACGCGGTGCGGCTCGAGGTGCGGCGGATCCTCGAAGGCGGGAAGGCGGGCGAGCCGTCGGCCGGGCTGATCGCGCTCGAGGCGGCGCTGGCCGCGGGCACCGCGGAGGCCTCGGCGGCCGGCGGGTTCGATCTGGCGCCGGAGGTCACCGTGCCGCAGCAGCGCCTCGACGCGCTGGTGGCGGCGGCGGGAGACCTGATCATCCACAACGCGCAGCTGCAGCGCGGGGTCGCCCGCGGCGCGTCGCTGGCGCAGCTCCACGCCCGCGCCGACCGCTTCGACTCGGCGGTGAAGCTGATGCACGAGCTGGTGCTGGCGGTGCGCACCGTGCCGATCGGCCAGCTGCTGGTGAAGTGCGAGCGGCTGGTGCGCGACGAGGCGAAGCGCCAGCAGAAGCAGGTGCGGCTGGTGATCGACGGCGAGCGCACCGAGGCCGACAAGGCGGTGCTCGATCTGCTCGCCGGGGTGCTCGCCCACCTGGTCCGCAACGCGATCGTCCACGGGCTCGAGCCGGCCGAGGAACGGATCGCGAACGGCAAGTCGCCCGAGGGCCGGCTGACCCTCTCGGCCCACTCGGCGGGAGATCGCTTCCTGCTGTTCGTCGAGGACGATGGTCGCGGCCTGGATCGCGAGGCGATCGCCGCCCGCGCCGGCGCGATGGGGCTCGATCCGCAGGCCGAGGCCGAGGCGCTGATCTTCGCGCCGCGCCTGTCGACCGCCTCGCTCACCGAGGCCGCCGGCCGCGGAGTCGGGCTCGATGCGGTGCGCCGCACGGTGCTGTCGATCGGCGGGACGATCGGCGTGTGGACCCTGCCCGGCCTGGGCACCCGCTTCACCCTCACCATTCCCAGCAGCATCGCGGTGCAGCGGGCGGTGCTGTGCGAGATCTCGGGCGAGACGTTCGCGCTGCCGCTGACCGCGATCCTCGAGACGGTGCGGCTCGACCGGTCGCGGGTGCGCTGGCTCGGGCACGGCCAGGCGCTCGAGCACCGCGGCGCGCTGGTGCCGCTGATCGACACCCGGGCCGCCCTCGGCACGCGGCAGGACACCGCGGCCTACGCGGTGTTCCTCAGCTCGACCAGCGTGGCCGCTCTGCCGGTCGACGCGCTGCTCGATCAGCAGGACTTCGTCTTTCACGCGCTGGAGAAGCGGATCGCCGGCAACGCGCCGATCTCGGGCGCGGCGCTGTTGTCCGACGGGCGGGTGGTGCTGCGGCTCAACCCCGAGCCGCTGGTGAAGTCGGCGACCGAGGCGAGGGCCTGATGGAGCTCGCCAACGATCCGAAGCGGCTGGTGAAGTTCCTCGAGGGCACCGCCTCGCCGGCCCACACCGCGCCGGTCGTCCCCGAAGAGACCCGCTGCCTGGTCGTCTTCTGTCTGGGCGACGAGCGGTTCGCGCTGCCGGTCACCACCGTGCGCGAGGTGGTGCGGGTGGTCCACCTCACCCGGATTCCGCAGGCGCCCGAGCACGTCCGCGGCGTCCAGGGCCTGCGCGGGCTGGTGCTGCCGGTGCTCGAGGTGCGCACCCGGCTCGGGCTGCCCGCGCTCGAGCCCACCCCCGCTTCGCGGATCATCGTCGTCGAGGCCTGGAGCCGGCTGGTCGGCCTGCTGGTCGACTCGGTGCAGCGGGTGGTCCGGCTGCCGCTCTCGCTGATCCAGCTTCCTCCCCGCGACATCGTCGGCCGTCTCTCCGGGCACGTCTGCGCCGTCGCGGACACCGGCTGGGGGATGGCGCTGGTGCTCGACGTCGACCAACTGCTCGTCCTTTCCCAGCCCCCCGAGAGTCCATGATCACGATGAGTGTGAAGCGCCGGCTGTGGATCGGCTTCCTCGCCAACCTGATGGTGTTGCCGGTGATGGGGGCGACGATGGGCTGGTCGATCGGCCAGGCCGACGAGATCCTCGAAGACTCGGCGAGGCTGACCCGCTCGGCCCAGCAGCTGACCTCGCTCTACTCGATCCTCGTCTCGCTGCGCGGCGCGCCCCGCCCCGGGCAGCAGGCGCTGAGCCAGGCGCGGGCGGCGCTGACCACGGTGCACGGCGAGCTGCGCGGGGGCCTGGCTTCGCTCGGGCTCGACGCCCGGCGGATCAACGAGGATCTGCTCGGGGACACGCTCGAGCCCGAGGCGCTGGCGCTGGCCGAGCGGCGCACCCTCCAGCTGCTCGAGGCGGTCTGGGCCAGCTACGAGGCGAACCAGCTGCGGGTGGACCAGGTGAAGGCCCGCACCTTGAGCGTCTCGGCGGTGGCGGCGCTGGTGGCGGTGATGCTGGCGGTGCTGGCCAGCAGCCTGATCTCGCGCTCGATCATCGGCCCGCTCCAGACGCTGACCCGCCACTCGCTGCGCATCGCCGAGGGAGATCTGCGCGACGCGGTGGCCGTGCCCGCCGACGCCGAGCTGGCGGCGCTGGGCAACGCGTTCAACCGGATGCGGGAACGGCTGGCCTCGCTGATCCACCAGCTGTCGACCCACGCCGCCGAGGTGTCGGCCACCGCGAAGACGGTGAAGGTCAGCACCTCGGAGATGGCGGCCGGCGTCGAGCAGCAGAGCTCGGCCACCGAGGAGACCTCTTCGGCGATGGAGGAGATCGCCGCCCAGATCCAGAGCGTCAGCCGCAACACGTCCGAGCTGGCCGACGACGGCGCGCGCGCCTCGCTCACCGCCAAAGAGATCGGCCAGGCGGCGGGCGAGCTGTCGGCGGCGGCGAAGGAGCTGCAGAGCGCGATCGAGCGGTCGGTGCGCTCGGTCGAGTCGGTGTCCCAGCGGGCCGAGTCGTCGTCGAAGAACCTCAGCGAGGCCGATCGGTTCGGCCGCGACATCAGCAAGGAAGCCGAGTCCAGCGGCGCCGCCCTCGACGAGTCGATTCGGAAGATCGAGGTGGTCGGCGCCGGCTCGCGCGAGGCCAGCCGGGCGATCGAGCTGCTCGGCACCCGCTCGCGCCAGGTGCGGTCGATCGTGCAGACGATGGCCGACATCGCCGACCAGACCAACCTGCTGGCGCTGAACGCCGCGATCGAGGCGGCGCGCGCGGGCGAGAGCGGGCGCGGCTTCGCGGTGGTGGCCGAAGAGGTCCGCAAGCTGGCCGAGCGCGCGGTGGTCGCCGCCAAGGAAGTGGCCGAGCTGTCGGAAGGGATTCACCAGCAGACCGACTCGACGGTGGTGCTGGCCCGCGAGAACGCCACCCGCACCGAGGAAGGGGTGCGGCTGATCGCCGAGACCGGCGCCCGCCTGCGCAGGGTGCTGACCTCGATCGACAAGTCGAGCGCGCTGCTGACCCAGGTCGCCGCCGCGGTCGGCGATCAGTCGGAGCTCGCCGAGGTGCTGAAGCAGGAAATGGTGAAGCTGCGCGACCTGTCGACGGTGCTCTCGCGCAGCGCCCAGACCCAGGCCGAGGCCTCGACCGGGGTGGTGAACGCGGTCGAGCGGATGAGCGCGCGCACCCGGCAGGTCGCCGACGCCACCGTGCAGGTGCGGGTCGGCGGCGAGCAGGTGGTCAAGGCGGTGGAGAACATCAGCGTCGTCGCGCGGCAGAACCACGACGCGGTGACCCGGGTGACCCGCGCGATGGAGACGATGGTGGTGCGGGTCGAAGAGCTCAAGCTGAGCATGAGCGCGATCAAGACCGGCGGGTCCAGCGCGGCATGAACGTTCCCCGTCCCGCGCCGATCGAGCCGGCCCAGGTCGACCCCGCCACCCTCGCCGCCTTCGGCCAGCTGGTGCGCGACCGGCTCGGGCTCGAGATCGGCAAGAGCCGCGATCAGCTCGCCCGCAAGCTGTGGTCGACCGCGCTCGACGCCGGGCTGGCCGAGGCCGAGCCGTCGTCGTGGGTGGCGGTGCTGGGCCGCGCCTCGCCGCTCTCCCGCGGCTGGGCGGCGATCGCCGATGTGGTGCCCAACCACGAGACCTCGTTCTTCCGCGACGTCGAGCAGCTGCAGCGCGCGGTCGAGAGCGTGCCCCCCGGGCCCGGCGCCGCGCGGCTGCTGTCGGTCGGCTGCTCGTCGGGGGAAGAGGTCTTCAGCCTGGTGATGCTGCTGCACGGGCGGCTCGAGGCGCTGTGGGGGCGGCGGGCCGAGGTGTGGGGCCTGGACGTCAGCCCGGCGGCGCTGGCCCGGGCGCGCAAGGGCTGGTTCCCGCTGGGCGCGGTGGAGCGGGCGGGCGCCGGCCCGGAGGCCTGGCAGACCCGGTTCCTGCGTCCTTCCGGCGAGGGCTTCGTGCTGCGCGAGCACGTCCGCGAGCGGGCCCGGTTTCACGAGGCGAACCTCGCGCTGCCGGCGAGCCTGGCGGTGCTCGGCCAGTTCGACGTGGTGCTGTGCCGCAACGTGCTGATCCACTTCGAGCCCGAGGCGGCGAAGCGGGCGGTGAATTCGCTGCGCACGCTGGTGAAGCCGGGCGGCAGCCTGGTGCTGGGCGCCGCCGAAGCCCCCCTGCTGGGAGCGCTCCGGTGAAGATCCGCGTCGCCCTCGTCGACGACTCTTCCTTCGCGCGCCGGGCGATCGCCCGGGTGCTGTCGCAGGCGCCCGACGTGCAGATCGTCGGCTTCGCCTCGAACGGGGAAGAAGCGCTCGCGCTGTGCGACGCGCAAAGGCCCGACGTGATGCTGCTCGATCTGTCGATGCCGGTGCTCGACGGGCGCGCCACCCTCGCCCGGCTGCGCGCCCACCCGCGCCCGCCCCGGGTGGTGGTGGTCACCGCCGGCGCCCAGGCCGGAGCGGAAGAGACGCTCGACGCGCT
>JAGSPQ010000708.1 GCA_018262385.1 Myxococcaceae bacterium
GCCGGCCTCGGGGTCGACTTCGCGCGCTTCGGCCCAGGTGACTCCGTCGTCTTCACTGCGGGTGACCCAGATCCGGGGAACGCCCGATCGGAAGTCCGTCCACGCCACGTAGACGTGGTGGTTGGCGCCGTAGGCGATCGCCGGGTTGCGCTGGTGACCGCGCTCGGAGGGAGCGACCGCGGTGCTGGCGGTGGAGCCCACGGGCTTCGAGGGCGGAGGCGCGGCGCCATCGAAGTGGAGGTCGGCGCCGATCACCGCGTCGGCCGTCCACCCTTCGTCGGGGTCGTGCGAGCCGGGCAGCAGATCGACGCCCAGCTGCCGCACCGCCCCCTGACGGGCGGCCAGCGGCAGCGTGGGGTCCGGCTCATCATAGGCCCAGGGGCCGATCGCCTCGAACCCCGGCTCGCTCGCGCTGGCGATGAACGCCCGGCGCGGCTGCCCCGGCGTGGCCTTGGAGGTGATGAACGCCTGCCCGTCGAAGGTGATCTCGAACAGGTTGCCGGTGAGCATCGGCGCGGCGGCGTGGCGCACCGAGGTGTACTTCTGAGTCTGGCTCCAGCCGGACGAGAGCATCACGTCCGGCAGCCAGTCGCCCGGGTGCTCTTCCCCCACCCAGCCGCTGAACGCCTCGGGCTGGACGAGGAAGTCGACGCCCAGATCGTCGAGCCGCTGCGAGAACGGCGCGTAGAAGGCGTCGCGGGAGATCGCCAGCCCGACCTTCGCGAACGGCAGCTGCACCGCGGCGAGGCCCTCGAGCGGCCCGCTGCTCAGCTCGAGGGTCTTCTCTTCCGGATCGGTGAGGTAGACCTTGTCGACCCGCCCCACCCGCTCGCCGGTGGGGGCGTAGACGAGCGCGGCGTTGAAGACCTCGGGGCCGGTCGCGACATACGCCGGCCCGGCCGCGTCGGGATCGCGGAAGACCGCCGCGTCGGCGCTGCTGTCGACTTGCGAGTGCGGGAGGTTGGCCGAGGTCACCACCCAGGCGTTCGCGTCTTTGGCGATCGTCCCGAAGGTCTGATCCATCGAGCGCCAGGCGCGATCCGACAGGCCGAGGGTGAGCGCGCGCGCGTCGCTGATTCCGGGGAACTTCCGGCGGTAGGCGTCGGCGGCCTTGTTCCCCTGCGCGTAGAGCGCGGTGAAGGCGCTGCCCGAGTCGCCCGCCTTGCGCCCCAGCAGGCCCTGCCGCCCGATGAACCAGGCGACGAGGCCGGAGTCTTCCGGAAACAGCAGCACGTTCGGCTTGGTCGCCGACAGGCAGTCGCGCGCCTCGTCGAGGTGGCGGCGAAACGAGGCGGCGAAGGTGCCCGGGGTGTTGGCGTCGGTAATCGTCAGCCGGTGGGTGACGGCGAAGACCCGGGCGGTGTCGCCGGTGCCGGTGAAGGTGCACAGGCGCTGGGGCCGCTCGGCGGGGCCACAGCCCGCGAGCAGCAGCACCCCCGCGCCCCAGGCCCGGATCACTTCCTGGGGTTGAGCGCGCTTTCCGTCGCGCGCAGCAGCGGCCCGGCGCTGACCGGTTCCTTGCTGGCGTTGATCATCCACAGGTCCGGAGTGACCGCGCCAAACTTCGCCATCCGCTCGAACTCGACCCCCAGCTTGCCGCCCTTGCGAACCTGCTCCTCGATCTGAAAGGCGATCACCAGACGGCGATGTCGACCAGCGCGACGCCGGCGATCTCCCACGTCATCCAGAAGTCGTTGAGCACCCGCAACCGCTCGGTCTCCGCGTCGGGCTTCGACAGCCCCAGCAGCTCGAGATCCTTGGCCTGGAAGACGAACGCCAGCGCCTCGGTGAAGGCGGTGTTGGGGACCCCGGCGAGCAGCGTGTGGTCGACGTCGTAGAGGCTCAAGACCTGCTCGACGTTGTGGCCCAGCTCGTGGACCGCGATGTTGTAGCCCTTGTAGTTCATCCCGTCTTTCTCGACCCGGGTGCGCAGGCGGGGAAAGTCGCCGCGGCGGGCCGCCTGCATCGCGTGCCCGGCGCCGCGCGAGGGATCGACGCGGATCCGATCCGACAGGTACTGGGCGCGGTCAGCCGGGAAGCCGAGGTCTTTGAGGATGCGGGGGATGTCTTTGGCGAACGCGTCGGCGGTCGGGTACTTCTTGCGCGTGATCTCGTCGAGCTTCTCTTCCGCGATCTTGCCGCGGGGGACGAAGCCGTTGAACCAGAGGTCGGTCGGCTCGAGCTTGCGCCCGAGCTTCGCTTCGATCTCGGCGGCGATCTTCGGAACCAGCGGGGACTTGAGCACCTCCTCGAGCAGCGCCTTGATCCGCGCCTCGGGCATCTCGGCGCCGAGCGCGAACGCGCGATCGATCGCGGTCGGGGTCGCAGGCGAGAACGGGTCGGCCTTCTTCGACGCGGTGTAGTTGGCCCACAGCCGCTGGTACCGCACGTCGGCCTCGGGCTTCGGCTCGAGCGCGGCGCTCTTCTTCGGCGCGCTGTCTTCCAGCTCGGCGGCCGGGGTCGCGGTGAGCGCGTTGGTGAACGGGTTCCAGTCGACGTTCGGGTTGTCGATCACCGCGGCGGGAATGGTCTGGGTGACGATCCGCTCCATCACCTTGATGATCATCCGCTGCTTGTCGAGGCCCTTCGGATCCGCGTAGTTCGCCTTCAGCTCGTCGCGCAGGTTCCAGTGGCTGATCAGACGCTTGCCTTTGGGAAACAACCGCTCGCCGGCCGGGGTGAGCAGGTGGTGCATCCAGATGTTGTACTCGGCGATGTAGAGATCGGCGGTCGACTGCGCCTGGCTGATCTGCTGCTGAATCTCGCCCGGCACCCGGCGCGCGAACCGCCCGGTCAGCCGCGCCTCGGCCCATTCCCGCCGCGACCACCCCTTCCCCTGCTCGAGCCGCTGCTCGAGAGTGGTGAGCGGGAAGTTGAGCAGCGCCGCGAAGCCGATCTTGGCCGAGAACAGATCCTCGATCACCCGCGCCGAGGCGTCGTAGCCGGCGAACAGCGGGTCGGCCTTCAGCATCGGCCCGAGGTCGAGCTCGGTGGCCTTGCGCAGCTCGCGGCCGATCTCGAGCATGTGCCCGTCGACCTGCTCGAAGTTGGCCTCGAACCGGGCGAAGGTCGCATCGAGCGCGGCGGGCTCGACCACGAACTGCTCCTTGGCGAACGCCGCCAGATCGCCGTCTTCCTTCCTCCACAGCGCAGCCACCTGATCCACGCCGCGCTCGATCCGCGCGCGCTGCGCTTCACCGTGCAATTTCACCAGCTCGGCCTTGAGGGGTTTGGTGTCCATTTTGAGCGGAGCGGCGGTCATCAGCAGGGCGAGGAGGATCATGGTTTGAAAAGTCAGAAGGCTCAGGCTCTGGTTTGAAGAGAGCCCAAGCCTTCAGGAGTCAGCACAAAGTGTGAGGGAGGTTGAGAGCTAGCTTCCGGCTGCTGCACGTACGTTCTGCGCCTGCAGGCCTTTGGGGCCCTTCGTCACATCGAACTCGACTTTCTGCCCCTCGGTCAGCGTTCGAAACCCATCCATGTTGATCGCTGTGTGGTGACAGAAAACGTCTTCCCCCCCGCCGTCCTGGGTGATGAAGCCGAAACCCTTCGCATCGTTGAACCACTTCACTGTTCCGGTGGCCATTTGCTTCGCGTCCTCGTGATTCCGCCTTCCTCATGAGGGCGGGCGAGGCGAAAAATAAACGCGTTGCTCTACCAGCCGCAAGCCTGACCTTTGTTCTTCTCTTTGAGCCAGGTCTGCAGCGGCTGGAAGTAATCGAGGATCGCAGTTGCATCCATCTGGCGCTCTCCCGTCATCGCAAAAAGTGCGTCTGGCCACGGTTTGGAAGCTCCCATCGCAAGCATTGCGCGGAGCTTCTCGCCCGCCGGCTGGTTGCCGTAAATACTGCACGTGTGGAGCGGGCCGGTGTGGCCGGCCGCCTTGCACAGCGCGCGGTGGAACTGGAACTGGAGGATGCGCGCGAGGAAGTAGCGCATGTAGGGGACGTTGGCGGGGATGTGGTACTTCGCGCCCGGATCGAAGAACTCCTCGCCGCGGGGGGAGGCCGGCGCGATGCCCTGGTACTTCTTGCGCAGCTCCCACCAGTGGGAGTTGTACTCCTGAGGCTTGGTCTTGCCGCTGAAGATGTCCCAGCGCCACTGATCGATCATCCGGCCGAAGGGCAGGAAGGCGATCTTCTCGAGCGCGTCCTTCATCTGCAGGTTGACCAGCCCCTTGTCGTTGTTCGGCACCGCGGCGAGCAGGCCCAGCTTCTTCAGGTACTCGGGGGTGATCGAGAGGGTGAGCGCGTCGCCGATCGCCTCGTGGAACCCGTCGTTGGCGCCCTGCTGAAAGAGCACCGGCAGGGTGTAGTAGTTCATGAAGTAGTAGTTGTGGCCCAGCTCGTGGTGGACGGTGATCAGGTCCTCCTCGTCGACCTTGATGCACATCTTGATGCGCAGGTCGTTGCTGAAGGTCACGTCCCAGGCGCTGGCGTGGCAGACCACGTCGCGATCCTGCGGCTTCTTGAACTGGCTGCGGCTCCAGAAGGTCTCCGGCAGCGGCTTCATCCCCAGCGAGGTGAAGAAGCTCTCGCCCAGCTTCACCAGCTTGATCTCGTCGTACTTGTTCTTCTTCAGGTTGGAGGTGACGTCGAGGCTGCTCTGGCCCTTGTAGGGCTCGACCAGCGGGTAGACGTTGCTCCACTCTTGCGCCCACATGTTGCCCAGCAGGTGGGCGGGGATCGGGCCCTTCGGGTCGACCTTGCCGGGGTACTTCGCCGCCAGGGTGCTGCGCACGTAGCAGTGGAGATCGTCGTAGAGCGGCTTGACCTGGTTCCAGAGGCGGTCGGTCTCCTTCTCGAAGTCGGCCGGCGACATGTCGTAGGTGACCAGCCGCTCGTACGGCCCGCGCATCTCCTTCGAGATGGTGTGCCAGCCTTCCCACGCCTCGAGCTGTTCCTCGTACTTGCCGCTCTTGGCGAGCACCGCGGACAGGCCGATCAGATCCTTGCAGCGCTTCTTGTCTTCCTTCTCGTCCTTGCCGGGCACGTAGTTGGCGCCGCACCACTTGCCCTTGCCGTACATCCCCTCGAGCCTGGCGGCGAGCTTGGCCAGCTCGGCGCGCTTGGTCGGGTCGGAAGGAGCGGGCAGCGCCTGCGACACCCGCAGCAGGTACAGCATCCGCTCGGTGTCGGGGTCCATCTTCTGGCCCTTGAACTTCATCGACTCTTTGATCGCGCCCGACAGGTAGGCCATCACGTCTTCGTTGGCCGAGGCGGCGTTCCGCTCGGTGTCGTCGGTGATGTAGGTCGCCTTGACCCACTCGGCGGTCGAGGAGCGGACCCACAGCCGCTTCAGATCCTCGTTGAGGCGGATGGTGAAGGCCTTGGCGTCTTCGGCGGGCCTGGCGGCGGGAGCAGCAGCGGGAACCGGCCTGGCAGCGGGAGCAGCTGCTGCGGCAGGCGCGGCGGTCAGAGCGATCAGCACGAGTGAGAGCATGGGGCGGCCAATTACCCCCAGACCCCGCGATGGTCCACCCAAACGAGCGCGAGTTCAGGGCACCGGCTGGAGGGTGTCGAGGCTCACCTTCAGCTTGGTCGGCGCGTCCGGCTTGACGTCGACGTCGAGCGCCAGCCACTGGCCGTTGGGCTCGCGGACCTTGAACTGGTGGCGGCCGGCGGACATCCAGACGTCGACCACCGGGGTGCGGGCGACCATGTTGGGCCCGAGCTGAACCTCGGCGGCGCGATCGGTGTCGAGCGAGAAGCGGCCGAGGCCCTGGGCGGTGTTGCCGGCATTGCCACCCCCGCCCATCGACTTGTGGATCACCACCCCGCCAATCGCCCCCACCGCCAGCGCGCCGACCGCGGCCAGCACCACTCCGAAGCCGGAAGTGCCGCTCGGGGTGCGCCGGCGGGGCGCTCCGGGCTCGGTGCGGGTCAGCGGCCGGGCGACCGACGGCCCGGTCGGCGGCTCGGGAGCCAGCATCATCATCGTCGAGTCGTTGACGTGGGTCGGGTTCGGCTCGTCGTAGGTGGAGCTGAGCTCGGGGACGACGCCGATCGGCCGGATCGAGGCCTTCTCGGTCACCATCGGGGGCGGCGAGGGCCGGGAGCTGGGGGCGTTTCCAGCGTGGGGGGTGGCGAAGTTGGGGGTGAAGAACTTGGTCGGCACCGCGGCGTCGTCGGTGCGCCGGTTCTCGTCGGTGTTGTCGTCGCCCAGCTGCGCCTGGGCAGTGGCGGTGGGAATCCGCGGCGGGGTGGTGTTGCGCTGGGTGGTGACCTGCTGGGGGCGCCCGTGGAAGGTGGGCCGGCCCGGCATGGTGGACGAGGCGCTGATCTCGGGGTCCTGCTGCTCCATCAGGGGAAGCAGCGCCAGCACCTCCTCGCGCCGCCGCGAGAAGCGGTTGCGCACCAGCTCGGCGCAGCGCTCGGCCGACCAGGCGGTGGAGCTGGCCGCCAGCGACAGATCGCGCACGAACTCGAGCCCGGACTGGTAGCGCTTGGTCAGCGGGCGCTCGAGCGCCTTGAGCACCACCGCGTCGAGGGCCTTGGGGACCCGCCGGTTGATCGACGAGGGCGGCGGCACCTCGGCCTCGTAGACGGCCGCCATCTCCTTGCCGGCGTTGCCCCGGTAGAAAAGCCGCTGGCCGGTGAGCAGCTCGTGGAAGATCGTCCCGAGCGAGAAGATGTCGGTGCGGATGTCCATCTTCCCGTCGATCGCCTGCTCGGGGCTCATGTACGCCGAGGTGCCGCGCACCATCCCCGCGACGGTGCGGCGGGCGGCGCCCATCGCGCGGGCGATGCCGAAGTCGAGCACCTTGCCGACCCCTTCGAAGTCGACCATCAGGTTCTTCGGCGTCACGTCGCGGTGGATGATCGGCAGCGGCTTGCCGGCCGAGTCCTTGTGGCTGTGGGCGTGGTGGAGCCCCTGGGCGCAGTCGCGGATCGCGGTGACGACGAAGCCGAGCGGGACGACCTCTTTCTTCTCCAGCACCACGTGGATCAGCTCGTCGAGGGTGGCGCCGCTGATGAACTCGATCACCAGCAGCACTTCCTCGCCGGCGATCTCGAGATCGAGCACCCGGGCGACGTTCTCGTGGTTGAGGGTGGCGGTGATCTTCGCCTCGTCGATCAGCATCTGCATCGACGACTCGTCTTCCCGGTGCTCGGACAAGATCCGCTTCAGCACCACCGGCTTGTAGGCAAAGGGTCCGGTGCGAGCGAAGGCGAGGAAGATCTCGGCCATGCCGCCGACCGTCATGCGGCACAGGACCTCGTACTTTCCGAAGGTTCGGCCGGTGAATTCGTCGGCGACGTAAGGCATCGGAGGACTGAGGAATCTAGTACGGCGATCGCGATCGCCGAAGGAACAGGACGATCGCCAGCCAGAGTGGGCCATCGAGGGTGGCGCACCCACACCCTCTGGGCGGGGCCGGCGGGGGGCTGCCCCCGTCGGGGATCCCCGCGTCGGCCTCGACCGGGAAGGTCGCCTTCACCACCGGCCACAGCGGCTCGCACAGCGCCTGCACCGGGGTCCCGGCCGGGCAGCTGATTGGCCCCGAGATCGCGCCCCACTTCAGCAGCGGGCTGAAGTCGCCGCCGTCGCCCTGCCCCACCGCCCAGCCGTCGAGCTCCTGCAGGCCGCAGCTGTAGAGCCGGTCGCCGTGGGTGGTGACGCAGGCGTTCTTCTGCGGGCTGGGCAGCGCGGTGAAGCTCTGGCCCTCGTCGGTCGAGCGGTAGAGGGTGTTTCCCGACGCGGCGTAGACGATCGCCGGATCGGCCCCGAAGGCGACCGAGCCGAAGATCTCGGCGGTGGTGACGACCGGGGTGAAGCTGGCCCCCGAGTCGGTGGACTTCAGCAGCCAGGCGGCGCGGGGCTCGGAGTCCTTGATCACCGACGCGAAGAGCACCTCGGGCTTCTGGGGGTGAACGGCCAGCACGTAGAAGGGGCCGGCCGCGGGCAGCGCCGCGCTCAGATCGAGCTGGCTGAAGGTCAGCGCGTTGTCGTCGCTGCGCAGCAGGATCGAGGTGGTGGGGGTGAACCACCAGGCGGCGGCGTAGACCCGGCTGGGGTTGGAGGGCGCCAGCCGCACCGTGGTGTAGAAGAGCGTCGACGAGCGCTCGGGGGTGGCCGTCCAGCTCACGCCGTCGTCGGCGCTGCGCCAGATCCGGTTCTCGACCCCGTACTTCCCCGAGGCCGCCACCACGGTGGAGCCCGCCCCCTGGACGTCGGAACAGCCGGTGGCCTCGAAGTCGGGCAACGACTGCCAGGTGCAGCCGTCACCGCGGGCGACGAAGAGCCCCTTGAAGCTGCCGG
>JAGSPQ010000709.1 GCA_018262385.1 Myxococcaceae bacterium
GAGACGAGGTTTCCTTCGAAGTAGCGGGGCATGGGCGCGCGGGACCTTACCTCGCCTTGCGGCGAGCGGGACGAGGAGACAGCGGCAGCTGGGCGACCAGCTTCAGCCCGTAGCTGTCGAGGCCGACGATCTGCTTGGGGTGGTTGGTCAGCAGCTTCAGCTGGGTGAGCCCGAGGTCGGTGAGGATCTGGGCCCCGACGCCGAACTCCCGCAGCCGGGTCTGCTCGGCCCGGCCGGGCACGTTCTCGTCGTTCGAGGGCTGGGCGGTTCGCAGCGCTTCCGCCGGCCCGACCGGCTTGCGCAGGTAGACCAGCACCCCCCTGCCCTCTTTGCTGATCGCGTCCATCGCGTGCTTGAGCGCGCCGTCGCCGCCGGCGCTGTCGAGCACGTCGGCCAGCAGCGTCCCCCGGTGGACCCGGACCAGCACCGGGCCTTTTTGGGTCAGATCGCCCTTCACCAGCGCCAGGTGCACGGTGGGGTCGACGTCGCTGGTGTACGCGTAGGCGAGCACCTTGCCGAACGGCGGGCGGTCGATCTCGGTGACCCCGATGCGCTTGATCAGCCGCTCGCGCGCCAGCCGCCAGGAGATCAGGTCGGCGACCGACAGCAGCACCAGCTTGTGCTTGCGGGCGAAGCGGATCAGGTCGGGGCGGCGGGCCATCGTGCCGTCCTCCTTCATCACCTCGCAGATCACTCCGGCGGGCTTGAGGCCGGCCAGCCGGGCGAGGTCGACCGACCCTTCGGTCTGCCCGGTGCGGACGAGGACTCCGCCGTTGCGGGCGCGCAGGGGGAAGACGTGGCCGGGGCGGACCAGGTCGCCCGGCCCGGCGTTGGGGGCGACGGCGGCCTTGATGGTGCGCGCGCGATCGGCGGCCGAGATGCCGGTGGTGACCCCGCGGGCGGCCTCGATCGAGACGGTGAACGCGGTCTGGAAGGGCGACGAGTTGTCCTGCACCATCAGCGGCAGGCCCAGCTGCTGGATCCGCTTCTCGGTGAGCGAGAGGCAGATCAGCCCGCGGCCGTGCCGGGCCATGAAGTTGATCGCCTCGGGGGTCACCTTCTCGGCGGCCATCACCAGGTCGCCTTCGTTCTCGCGATCCTCGTCGTCGGTGAGGATCACCATCTTCCCGCGGCGAATCTCGGCGAGCGCCTGGTCGACCAGGTCGAGGGAGCGCTGCTGCTGGGCATTGACCATGTTGTGGAGTGCTCTTGGCGGACAACGCGCCGGATCGCAACCGGTACCGCTTCGAGGGCTCAGAACCCGGCGGCGCGCAGCTGCTCTTCGGTGAGGCCGCTGCGCAGACCGTGGAGCCGGGCGACGTACTTGCCGACCAGGTCTCCCTCGAGGTTCACCTTCCCCCCGACGCCTTTGGCCTTGAGCGAGGTGCGGGCGACGGTCTCGGGGATCAGCGCCACCCAGAAGCGATCGGCCTCCACCCGGTTGACGGTGAGGCTGATCCCATCGAGGGCGACCGAGCCCTTGTCGATGAAGATCGCAGCGAGCTGCGGTGGCAGCGACACCGCCATCAGCCACGAGCCCGCTTCGGCGCGGGACTCGAGGATCTCGCCCACCGCGTCGACGTGGCCCTGCACCCAGTGGCCGCCCATCCGATCGCCCACCTTGAGCGCGCGCTCGAGGTTCACCGCGGTGCCGGGGTGCCAGAGCCCCAGGGTGGTGTGGCGCAGCGTCTCGGGAGAGGCCTGGACCCGGAAGGTGGCCCCTTTGAGCTCGACCACGGTGAGGCAGCAGCCGTCGCAGGCGATCGACTCGCCCAGCTGCAGATCGGCCGGGAAGTGGGAAGCGATCCAGACCTCGGTCATCGCCCCGGAGCTGATCCGCTCGACGGCCCCGACGTCCTGGATCAGGCCGGTGAACATCAGCGCTTCTTCGCGGCCTTCTTCGATCCGCTCTTCGCCGCGCCGCCCTTCGACTTCGGGCGTTTGGGGGTCGAGACCGCGTCGATGAACTCGACGATCCGGCTGTCGGCCTTGCGCAGGCGGCGGCTGAGCATCCGGCAGATGTTCTGCAGGATGATCACGTACGCGTAGTTGTCCTCGCGGTAGAGGTTGTAGAGGTCCATGTTGGTGAGCGAGTAGGTGCGCGCCTTCTTTCGCGCCACCACCGTGCCCGAGCGGGGCTGCAGCTCGACCAGGGTCATCTCGCCGAAGGTCTCGCCCGAGCCGAGGCGAACGATCGGGACCCGGTGGCCGGTGTCCGAGCGGCGGGAGACCTCGACCTCTCCGTCGCGCAGCACGTACATCGTCCGGCCCAGCTCGCCCTCGGCGAAGATCGTCTCGCCGGTCTCGAAAGAGCGCTCCTCGAGCAGGTCGATCAGGCGATCGAGCGAGTGCCCTTCGAGGCCGCCGAACACCGGCACGCTGCGAAGGAAAGTGACCAGAGACGTCGAGTTGGAGCTGAGCATGCGCGGACAAAACCCGATCGGAGGCGATCAGGCAACGCCGAACAATCGCAGCGCATTGCCGCCCAGCACCGAAGCCTCGTGGTGCGCGGGCAACTTCAGCTTCAGCAGCTGCTTCAATTCGCGATCCCAGGCGTAGGGGATGTTGGGGAAATCGGTGCCGTAGAGGAGCCGATCGGGCCGGGCGGCGAACAGGTTGAGCGGCACCGGGATCGGAAAGAACGCGGAGGCCATCATCGTGGTGTCGAGCCAGAGGTTCGGGTAGCGCTCGAGCAGCTTCAGGTAGCCGTCGAACTCGTCGGCGCCGAGGTGGGGCACGCACAGCTTCAGGGTCGGATGATCCTCGAGCACCCGCTGGACGCGCTCGACCGCGCACAGCTGGTAGGGGTCGACCCGGTAGCTGCTGCTCTTCGGCTCGCGCCCGGCGTGCATCACCAGCGGGCGGCCGTGGGCGGCGCAGGTCGCGTAGATCTCGTGCAGCTCGGGCGCGTCGGGCGCGAAGCACTGCACGTGGCAGTGGAGCTTCACCCCCTTCAAGCCGGCGGCGAAGGCGTCGGTGAGGATCTGCGCCGCGCCCGGCTCGCCGGGGAAGACGGTCGCCAGGCCGATCACCTTCGGCTCGGTGCGGCAGACCTCGGCGACGTAGGTGTTGAGGGCGCGCGCCATGCCGGCGCGGTGCGAGTAGTGGAGCGCGACCACGTGCGAGAGGCCGCGGTCGAGCAGGAAGCGGATCACCTGCGGGGTGCGCAGCTTGTAGCGAACCGGCCAGGCGTGGGTGTCGAACCAGTTCCAGAGCGCGTCGAACACCGCGTCGGGGAAGAGGTGGACGTGCGCGTCGACCACCGGCGGCAGCAGGTCGGGCAGCCGCGGCCCTTCTTCATCGTTCAAGCCGGGCAGCGGGAGCGTGATCCCCTCGCGCTGCATCGCCGACGCGGCGAGGCAGCAGGCAGGGCCGACATCGGGGGGCAGTTGCGCAGTGAAGGTGGGCCGCGGCATCGGGGGCCGGAGTCTTAGATGATCTGTGC
>JAGSPQ010000710.1 GCA_018262385.1 Myxococcaceae bacterium
CGTCGCGTGGTACTTCGCGCCGACGTCGACGTAGACCGAGGCGACCGCCTCGACCAGGTCGGGCACTCCGCTGTCGTTCACGTCGGCGGGCGGCACCCCGTTCTTCCCCGCGCGGGTGAAGTGGACCCGGTAGCCCGAGTCGGGCACGTCGAGCTGCTCGACGGTGTCGGTCGCCAGGTACCGCCACATCTCGCTGCTCGAGGTGTCGGTCGGCCGCAGCTCGTCGCGGGTGTACTCGGGATGGGGCGAGCGCAGCGGCTCGTCGGGCGCGCACCCCGCGAGCACCACCGCCAGCGCCAGGGTCAGTCGAGGAAGGACCATCGCACTTTCACCGTTGCGCCTGCGACGCCCGGGCTGGTGCCGCCGTTGCAGGTCATCTGCGCGGCGTCGCTCGGGTAATAGTTGGTGACGACCAGCTTCACGTGCCGGCCCGACCGGGTCCGCACCACGAACACCCGGCCGGTCATCGCGACGCAGACGTTGTAGCTGTAGAAGCTGGCGCTGACGTTGGCGAGCGCGGTGGAGGGGGAGGTGGTCAACCCCGAGCCGTCGTCCTTGAAGGTGCAGGTGGGCGGCGGGCCCTCGAAGTCGTCCGAGACGAAGCTCAGCCCGGTCGGCGTGGTGAGCAGGGTGTCGAAGTTGGTGCCGGGCGGGGTCGCCGCCGCCGCCACGCACGAGGGGCCCGACGAGCCGCTGTTGAGGCGGATGACGAAGCGGCGAAACGCGATGTCCCAGTCCATCGAGCTGAGCGAGGCCTCGTCCGCCACCGAGACCTTCAGCATCCCGGTGTCGGTGAACTTGCCGTAGACGAAGCTCATCGTCGGCGCCGGGCCGCCGGCGGTGGCGTCGACGGTGGTCTTGAAGCCGCCGTCTTCGGTGACGGTGATCATCGTCGCGGCGTTGAGGGTGGTCTTCAGATCGAGGCTCTGAATCGCCTGGTCCGAGCAGGTGACCGCGACCGGAGGACACCCGGCGTCGGTGCCGCCATCGGTGCCGGTGCCGCCGCCCGCGCTGCCGCCGCCGGTGCCGCCGCCCGTGCCGGTCCCACCGCCCGTGCCGCCGCCCGCGCCGCCGGCCGTGCCGCCGCCCGTGCCGCCCGTGCCGCCGCCGGTGCCGCCGCCGGTCCCGGAGAGGGCGCACTTGCTCGCCTGGCAGCTCTGCCCGGTCACGCAGACGTCGCAGGCAGTTCCGCCCGCTCCGCAGGCGGTTTCCTGGGTGCCGAGCCGGCACTTGTCGGTGCCGTCGCAGCAGCCGTCGCAGTTGGTGGGGCTGCAGGCCGCGACCGGGACGGGGGTGCCGCAGGCGCTGATCACGAACCCAGCCGCAAAGCCAATCGACGCCACGAGGAGGAAGTGCTTCATGGGCCGGGCGCTGTACCACAGCGATCCGGCGTTGCGGAATGGAGGCGGCTGACACAATCTGCCGGCCTCGAGATGGCTGCCGACGCGACCCTGTTGTCCAACGTGCCTTTGTTCGAGCGCCTCGACGATGACGAGCGCGGCCTGCTGGCGGCGCAGATCGAAGGGGTCGACCTGCCGGCGGGCGCCACCGTCTTCAAGCGCGGAGATCCGGGCGACTCGATCTTCATCGTCGCTTCGGGCGAGGTGGAGATCTTCGTCCTCGACACCACCGGCCAGCGGATCGTGTTCGAGACGGCGAAGGCGGGCGACTTCTTCGGCGAGCTGTCGCTGCTCGACGGAGATCCCCGCTCGGCCTCGGCGGTCGCGATCCAGGACACCCGCGCGCTGCGCATCGACCGCAACGACCTCTCGCTGCTCTTCACCCGCCATCCGACCGCCGCGCTCGACGTGCTGTCGGTGATCGGCCGAAGGCTGCGCGAGGCCGACAAGCTGATCGGCACCCGGGTGATCGGCAGCCCCAACGAAGCGGTGGAAGAGCGGCTCACCCCGGTGCAGCGGATCGCCGACTTCGCCGCCGCCTTCTCCGGCACCTTCAGCTTCCTCCTGATGCACGTGGTCTGGTTCGCGGTCTGGGTCGGGATCAACACCGGGCTGGTGAAGGGGATGGAGACCTTCGACCCCTACCCGTTCGGCCTGCTGACGATGGTGGTCTCGCTCGAGGCGATCTTCCTCTCGTGCATGGTGCTGATCAGCCAGAGCCGCCAGGCGGTGAAGGACCGGATCCGCTCCGACGTGGAGTACGACGCGAACATCCGCGCCGGGCTCGAGGTGACCCAGCTGCACGTGAAGGTCGACCAGCTCTACGAGCAGGTGCTGGCGCGGCTGGCGGCGGTCGAGCGGCAGCTGCACCCCGCCGCGATCAAGCCCCTGCCCGCCAAGCCCTCGGGCAGCGACCTGCCCCGCGTCCCCTAGCGGCGACACCCCCGATCGAATCTCCTAGGGGGATGGGGAAATGTGCGCGAAATACGCGCGCTCCATGTTTCTCCACGCGCTCGGTCACTTCCATCCCGACACGGTGATTAGCAACGCTTTCCTCGAGTCCCTCGAGATTGAGACGTCTAATCAATGGATCGTGGAGCGGGTCGGGATCCACAAGCGGCACACCGTGCTGCCGCTCGATTACATCCGCCACACCCGGAACCAGGATCCGCGGGCGGCGCTCGAGGCGGCGACGCTCAGCAACGCCCAGACCGGCGCGAGGGCGGCCCAGATGGCGCTGGCCCGCGCGAAGCTGACGGTGGCGGACATCGGGCTGGTGCTGGCCGGCGGGTGCTCGCCGGACGAGTGCATTCCGTCGGAGGCGGCCCGGGTCTCGGAGCTGATGCAGATCGACGCCCCGAGCCTGGACATCGCCAGCGCCTGCTCGAGCTTCGGGGCCCAGCTCTACTTCCTCGAGGGGATGCGGCCCGAGCGGCTGCCGGACTACGTGCTGGTGGTGAACGCGGAGAACTCGACCCGGGTGGTCGACTACTCCAATCGCAACAGCTGCGTGCTGTGGGGCGACGCCTCGTCGGCGGCGATCCTGTCGCCGCGGATCCCCGGCCCGTGGAAGGTGACCCAGACGATGCTGCGCGGAGATCCCTCGGGCGCGGACAAGGTGAAGGTGCCGCGGTTCGGCCACTTCACCCAGAATGGCAGCGCGGTGCAGCACTTCGCGATCAAGCGCGGCGGCGAGGTGTTCGACGAGCTGCGCGGCCGGTACCTCGCCAGCGGTGGCAGGCCGGAGCAGCTGACCTTCATCGGACACCAGGCGAACCTGCGGATGCTGGAGGCGATCACCCGCCGCTCGGAGATCCCCGACAGCCAGCACCGCTTCAACGTCGACAACCGCGGCAACACCGGAGCGGCCGGCGCGCCCTCGGTGCTCTCCGAGCTGTGGGACGATCCCAACCTCACCGACGCGATTGCGCTGTGCGTGGTGGGCAGCGGGCTGACCTGGGCCGGGGCGTTGCTGCAGCGAAGTGTTTGATTTCCCTGGGTGATGTTCTTTCGGTTCGATTCTCTGTCACCAGCTTCCCGTCGTT
>JAGSPQ010000711.1 GCA_018262385.1 Myxococcaceae bacterium
CGGTCGAGACCCGCGCACGGCTGGACCACCCCCCGGGAGCCGGCGCCGATGGCCACCCGGGCCGCCTCGAGCAGCACCCCCGTGCCGAGCCGCACCCTCACCGTCGCCTCGCGGGTGATCAGCACCGCCTCGCTCGCAGTCGCCAGCAGGGTGCCCGGGTTTCCCAGGGAGGTGTCGAAGCTGAGCTCCGCGCCCAGCGGCGTCGCTCCGCCCGACTCGACCCGCCGTTGGATCACCCCCAGCCGGGTGGTCCAGACGACGGCGCCGATGGTGGCGAAGTCGTCGGCGTCGAGCGTCTGCAGCAGCCCGTCGTCGCGGTAGACGCGCAGCTGGTCGGAGGAGGTGAGGCACAGCACCAGTCCGGACGGCATCACCTCGAGCGCGGTGCATTGCGCGCCCAGCGCGTAGGTCTTCGCGGGCGGGCCGGGGTGCTCCACCACCGCCAGCACCTCGAGCTGGGCGGTGCCGATCGCCGGCTCGAAGCGCGCGCGCAGGTGGTGGTTGCCGGGCAGCACCGGGGTGAAGGTGAGCTGGGTCGAGGGCACCGTCTCGGTCATCGGCTCGGTGCGGGTGTGAGGCACCGGGTGGTTGAGTGGATCGAGCACCTCGGTGAACAGCTCGTCGGCGCCGCGCACGTTCCCGCAGGGCAGGAACGACGGCACCCCCAGTGTCACTGAAATCGGCCGGCCGACCCCCGTCAGCGGCAGCGCCTGACCTGAGTCACCAGGGCCACCTCCTCCGTTACCGAATCCACTCGCGCCGCCGCCACACTGCAGCGGAGGACGCGGGGGGCCACACGCAACGGTTGCGAGCAGGAGGAGGAGCAGAACGCCGCGCATCGGCCCACGTTACACTTGAACCCATATGCTGGCTGCGCTCGCCGTGGTGTGGATGTCCCTCCCTGCAGCAGCGCCGACGGCGGAGAACTGCACCCCGCTTCAGCTGGCGGTGGTGCGCGGAGAGCGGGACGCGGTGCAGCGCCTGGCCGGCCGCCGCATGCTCGGGATGGGAGCGCCGGCCGCTCCGCTCGAGGAGCGAGGAGACCGCGGGCCCTGTCAGCAGCGCACCGCGCTGATGATCGCCGCCGAGCGCGGGCAGCTGGAGATCGCCAAGCTGCTGATCAGCAGCGGCGCGAAGGTCGACGCGACCGGGCAGATCCCCGAGCTGGGGGAGGCAGAGATCGACGCCCGCTGCCTGGCGATCGCCAACGGCCGGGCGGCGTTGGTGGCGGCGCTCGAGCAGGCAGGCGCCCAGGATCGGCCGTGCACCGAGAACGCGCGGCTGTTCGCGGCGATCCGCTCCGGCGACGGGGAAGCAGTCACCCGCCAGCTGCGGGCGCATCCCGGGGCGCCGACGCTCGAGGCGGCGCTGCGCTCGCTGGTGGGGGAGCGCGGGAAGCCGCGCCCTCCCGGCCCGGTGGTCGCGTCGCTGGTGAAGGCCGGGCTGGAGCGCAAGCTCGACTTCGCTCCGGTGTACGACGCGGCGATCTCCGCCGGCGACGTCTCGCTGGTGACTGGACTGCAGGCCGCGGGAGCGACGCTGAGCGGCAGCCGGCAGCTGAGCCGGGCGCTCGGCCTTGGCCATGGGGGACTGGTGGCATCGCTGCTCGCGGCGGGAGCGCGCACCGACACCACCGAGGCGCGGGCGGCGATCCTCCAGGCGGTGCGCGATCACCAGGAAGACGTGCTCGCCGCGCTGCTGAGCGCCGGGTACCGGGGCGACGAGGAGACCCCGCTGCTGCTCACCGCAATCCGCTACTACCCGCCGATCGTCCCCGCGATGGTGAAGGCCGGGGTGGCGGTGGAGCTCGACGACGATGCCGGCGCGACCCCGCTGATGGCGGCCGCCGCCAGCGATCGGCTCGACCTGGTGCAGTTGCTGCTCGAGCGGGGGGCCTCGCCGCGCACCGGAGACATCATCTGCGACACCGCCTTCGACGCGGCGCGCGCGCCCCTGCGGCTGCGGCAGCACCTGCTCGAGCAGAAGCTGCCGGTGCTGGACCAGCCGGTGGTCCCCGGCCGGGCGGCCCGGAGAATGGGCGTCACCTGCGGCCCGGCGCGGCTGAGCCTCACCTTCGAGCCGGGCTACGAGGTCTACCTCCCCGATGCCGAGCTGCCGATGGGCCCGGCAATGGAGTACCGCCTCCACCCGGGCGTGCACCTGCTGCGGGTGAAGCACCTTCCCTCGGGCACCGAGCGTCAGATGAAGGTGACGCTGGCGCCGGGCCTGAACGCGCTGACCGAGAAGTTCCTCGATTTCTCGCGGAAGAAGTAGCGGTCAGGGCAGCGCGGTCCACCCGTTCCACGGCACCCGCCCGAGGTACTTCGGCGCGCCGGTGCCGATCGGCCGGTAGATCGCCGCCTCGCCCCAGGCGAGCGAGTCGATGATCGCGCAGGTGAAGCCGGCATGGCTGACCAGCGCGGTGTTGGTGCCCGGGGGCGGAGGGGTGTTGAGCAGCGCCATCGTCTGGGTGCAGCGCTGCCCTTCGTCGTAGACGAAGTAGGTCAGCGCCTGGCTGAGCTCGATCTGCGGCCCGAAGGCGAACCCCTGCGCGGTCTGGACCGCGCGGCAGAACTCGCTCGAGAGCACCTTGCCGACGGTGAAGCCGCGGGTGGCGAACGCGGTGTGGACGGTCGCGGTCTCGTTCGGGGCCTGGACGGTGTCGATCTGCCGCGCGTAGGCGGTCGCGCAGTTCTTGTCGCACGAGCGCCACCAGTCGGGCTGGGTGGTGCTGCTCGCCGGCCCCAGCTGGGTCTGATCTCCGCACACGTTCGCGGTCGCGTGCCGCCAGAACAGGGTGTAGCCGCCGCCGCGCAGCGCCTGGCCGAGGGTGAGGGCGAGCGTCGTCTCCACTCCGGCCGTCTCGCACGAGGCGCTCTTGCAGCCGTAGACCCGGTAGTGCCAGGTGGCGGGCGAGCCGGCGACGTTGGGCAGCAGCCGGTCGACCCGCTCGCTCGCGCTGCTGGCGTTGCCCTGGAAGACGACCGTCGCGCTCGAGTCCCCCGGACCAATCGCGGGGGAGTTGAGCGTGCGCAGCACCTTCACCTCGGTCACCTCGGGCGGGTTGCTCCACGACATCAGGACGTTCTTTCCGTCGCCAGCCAGCTGCAGGGTGAGGTGGGTCGGAGTGAGGGTGCCGCCGTCGCTGCCGCCTCCTCCGCCGGTGCCGCCGTCCATCCCCGCGTCCGCCGGCGGCGCGCGGTTGAACCCCACCGTCGCGGGCGAGTCGTTGCAGACGCCGCAGCCGTTGCAGGCGAACACCGCGTAGGTCCAGGCGCCGAAGCCCATCCCCGCCAGCGGCTCGGCGGTGCCGGTGCCCGGGCCGGTGAAGATCGCCACCCCGTCACTGGGAGTCCGGGGCGTCGCGCCGGCCTTGCGCACCACCCGCACCACCGCGAAGCCCGAGCTGACCGGAGGGTTGGTCCACGCCAGCTGCAGATCGCCG
>JAGSPQ010000712.1 GCA_018262385.1 Myxococcaceae bacterium
CGAGGGCGGCGAACGCCACCATCGGCCGCCACGCGCGCCCGCCGGACCACGCCCGCCCGGCGGCCATTCCCACGGCGATGTGTCCGAAGCTGGCGACCGGAATTCTCCGGGGCCGTTATCGCACGCGCCGCTTCAGATCTCGTCTTCGCGGCGATCGAGCTCGCGGGCCAGCTCGCCGGCCGCTCCCCCTTCCGAGTTGATCGTGCCGCCGAAGGAGATCCCGATCGAGGTGTTCAGCTGATCGAGAAGGGCGATCTGATCCCGGATCGCATCCTGCTCGCTCTCCGGAACGTCGTTGAGCGCGTTGTTGAGCGCGTCGAGCGTCTCGCGCAGCGCGCCGGTGAGCGCGTCCGCGCCGGCTTCCCCGCTCGACACGTCGATTCCCTCGGCCTCGAGCTGCGCGACGAACGCGTTTCGAACCTGGGCCTGGGTCGGGCCCGGTGGCTCCTTGAAGAGCTGGTCGATCACCAGCCCGACCACCGTCTTGCCCACCGCGACTCCGATTGGCCCGGTCTCGGCCAGCGCCAGCCCGACCACCGCTCCGGCGACGCCCTTCACCAGCCCCTGCACCGCGGCCCGGGCGGCACCCTGGTCCTCTTCCTTCGCGCCCTCGACCGCGCGGTTGCCCGCCACCTGGATCAACCCGAGCAGCTTGCCGATCTCGGCTCCGACCACGTTCGGGCTCTCGTTCGCCCGCGCCATCTCGGTGGTGAGGAACGAGTTGATGCTCGCGTTGAAGCGATCGCGCTCGGCCTGCGGCACGTTCGGGTTGAGCGAGATCGTCTCCATCAGCTGCACCAGCGTCGCTTCGCCCGCCGGCCCGCCGTTGACCAACTGGCCGATCAGCGCCGGGCTGCTCGCGAGCAGGTTGTTGATTCCGTCGAGCGCCTGCGGGTCGCGCAGCAGCGAGAACTCGCCTTCCGCTGCGTCGCCGAAGCTCTCGCGCCGGTCGGCGAGGAAGGTGTTGAGCGTCTCGAGCGCCGCGCGCTTGTCCGCGTCGGTGGTGAGGTTGCGGCTGATCAGCTGCGGCGACTGGGTGTAGGCCATCGCCGAGGCGACGCGGAAGTCATCGGCCTCGTCGTTGTCCAGCGCGCCCAGCCGCTTCGCCGAGTCGCCGAGGGTGTCGAGCGCGCCCGGCACCCGGTTGTCGAAGCGGGCGTTCTCCCCCAGCCGCGCGACGGTCTCCTGGGCGATGCGCGGGCCGACCTCCTTCAGCTCTTCGTCCAGCTCGGCGTCGGTGTAGCCGTTGCCGCGCGCCGACAGCCGCGCCGCGCTGGCGAGGGCAAACTCCATCCCGGTGCGCAGGGCTGCTGGCTCTCCGTCCCGGCCTTCGACCAGGTCGTCGTATTCCTCGATGAAATTCTCGACCTCCTCGAACGCGGCGCGCTGGGCCTCGGCGGTCGGCAGGTGCTTGTCGATCATCGACTCGCTGGTGGTGAAGGCCAACGCCGTCGCGCGCTCGAAGCCCTGCTTCTCGGCCGCGATCCCGACCGCCTCGACCACTCCGCCGAGCGCGCGGTTGCTGCCGTCCATGCTCATCGCGGCGACGAAGAACTCGCTCCCGTCTTCCCCGAGGTGCTCGACCGCCTGGTTGACGTCCTCCTGGGTGACCGAGCCGTTGGCAAACGCGTGGCCGACCGCCGTGGCGATCGTCTTCTGGACGTCGAAGTCCGCGTTGAGCGTCTCCTGGGGAAAGCCCGAGTTCCCGAGGTAGATCGAGGCGTTCTCCGAGTTCATCGCCTGGCGGACCATCTCGTCGCGCACCGCCGGATCCGTCTCGTTCTCCAGTTGGAACGCGAAGTCGTTGCTGCTGGTGACCGTCCGCAGCCGCTGCTCGACCTGCTCCTGGACCTCCTCGCTCGCCGGGGGGCCCCCCACCGCCGCCGCCGTGCTCACCGTCGCCACCGTCGAGCTCTTCGAGAGCGCTCCCAGCGCGTTGACCCGGAACGCACCCAGCGCCGCGCCCGCCTCGGCGGCCTTGCTGCTGAACGGAGTCGCCGCCAGGTTCCGCTCGGCGCTGGCCCGCAGGCGCTGGCCGCGGCCGCTCGACAGCTCGTCCTTCGCCAGCTTCTGCGGGGGCGCCTTGGCCACCGCTTTCGGCTTCGGCTTGGCGACTTCGACCTTCTTCTGCTCCACCGAACGCTGCGTGAGCTTGCTGACCATGTGTGTGTGCGCCCCTTTGTGGATCGACTGCAGGAGCTCTATTTACGCCACCCACCGGACCCGGTTTTGAGCCGTTCGTGGTCGCCCGGTTTACAGCCCGTCGAAATGCCTCCCAAACGGCCCTGTTTCCGGGGCGATGAGCCGCTGTCGCACATCGGATTCACCGTTCGAATTTCCGCAAACCGGGGCGCAATTGTGCCGCCTCGATCAGCGGTGCGATAGCTTCAGGCTCTTCTTGGTTCCGGAACGAAAAGACAACGGGCTGCGCGTAGGGCCGTACGAGCTGCTGACCCGCCTGGCGACCGGAGGGATGGGCGAGGTGTTCATCGCCCGGCGCACCGGCGCGGGGGCCTTCGAGAAGAAGGTCGCGCTCAAGCTGCTGCTGCCGCACCTGGTCCCGGATCAGGAATTCGTGCACCGGTTCTTCGACGAGGCGCGGCTGGCGGCGCGGATGAACCACCCGAACGTGGTGCAGATCTTCGACGTCGGCGAGTCCGATGGCCGGCCCTACCTCGCGATGGCGCTGGTCGAGGGGATCTCGCTCGGGCGCTTCTTGAAGGTGGTGCGGGCGAAGAACGTGCAGCTGCCGCTGCCGATCGTCCGGTTGATCGCCACCGGCCTGCTCGAGGGGCTGGCGCACGCGCACACCCTCAAGGGGACGCGGGGCGAGGAGCTGGGCGTCATCCACCGCGACGTCACTCCGTCGAACCTGCTGCTGTCGACGGCGGGCTCGGTGATGCTCAACGACTTCGGAATCGCCAAGGCGGCGATCAACGAGCACGAGACCCGGCCGGGGCGGATGCGCGGGAAGTACGCGTACCTCGCGCCCGAGCAGGCCCACCGCGGGCGGCTGACGCTCCGGGCGGATCTCTTCTCGGCCGCGGTCACAATCTACGAGACGCTGACGCTGGTCTCGCCGTTCCTGCATCCGGGCGACGTGCAGACGATGGAGGCGATCGTGAAGCAGGTGCCTGCGTCAGCGCGGACCCTGCGCCCGGACGCGAGCGAGCAGATGGCGAAGGCGCTCGAGCGCGGGCTGTCGAAGAAGCCGGAAGACCGGTTCGGGTCGGCGCGGCAGTTTCGCGAGGCGCTGGTCGACGGGCCGGTGGCGACGGCGCCCGAGCTGGGCGAGCTGGTGCAGCAGCTGTGCGGCGACCAGCTGAGGGTCTTTCACCGCCTCGAGGGCGGCAGCGCGTCGCCGGGGGTGGCGGCGCCGAGGCCCGCCCCGGTGAGCCCCGCAGTTGCGCCCCCCCCGCGCTCGCGCTGGAAGCCGCTCGCCTGAAGCGCTGCCGGTCGGGATCGCGGCGGGCGGCCCGGCCGCGGCGGTCGAGCCGATGCAGGTCGGCTATTTGTCCGCCGAGGCCGAGCCGTGGGCCACCGTGCTGCTCGACGGCCGCGCGCTCGATCGCAC
>JAGSPQ010000713.1 GCA_018262385.1 Myxococcaceae bacterium
CCCGCGCTGCAGCCGCAGCCGGTGGCCTTCGTCGGCACCGGCAGCGGAATCGCCGCCGGCTGGTTCACGTGCAGCACCCGCACCGTGACCCGGGCGGGGGCCGAGGCGAGCCCGCCGGCGTGGACCACCAGCTCGAAGGTGAGCGTGGCGTCGTCGACTCCCTGCGGCGCGACGAAGCGGAGGGTCGGCGTCGCCAGCCCGTCCAGCGGCGCCACCGGCCCGCCGACCTGGGCCCAGGCCCAGGAGACGATCTGATCGCCGTCGGAATCGGTGCCGCTGCCGACGAGGGTGACCTCGGCGCCTTCCACCACGGTCATCGCCGCCGGCACGATCGCCACCGGCCGCTGGTTCACGTTGCGCACCAGCACGTGCTGTACCGCCGGCCCGGCGGTCGCCTTCCCGTCGGAAGCGGTGAGCTCGAAGGACAGCTCGAGATCGGCCTCGACCATCGGCGCAGTGAAGCCAAAGGCCGCGTCGAGCGCCACCGCCACCCCGGCCGTCTGCTTCCAGGTGAGCGTCACCGCGTCGCCGTCGGAGTCGGTCGCGCTGCCCCGCAGCGTCACCGCGGCACCCTCGTCGACCGTCTGGTTGGGGCCGATCGCGATCTTCGGCGCGCTGTTGCTGCACGCGTTCGGGTCCGTCTCGACCATCGGGAACGGCCTTGTGGTCAGCCCGGCGAAGTCGAGGTTGTCGACCTCCCAGCCCTTGAGCGCGGCGGCGTCATCGGAGCCAATCCGGAAGCGCAGCTTGATCGCCTTGCCCGCGTAGGTGGTGCCGAGGTTCAGCGTCTGGGTGACGAACGCCGGGTAGCCGGGGCTCTTGCCGACGAACGCCTTGCGGCTGCGCAGCGGGTTGTTGCCCTGGGTGGTGAGGGTGCCGGGGTAGGCCGGAGAGAGCGCGGCCCCGACGTCGGACCACGTCGCGCCGTTGTCGATCGAGATCTCGATCACCCCGCCGTCGAAGTACTCGGCCGAGCTGCCCTCGAATTCCCAGCGGTGCTGGAAGGTGAGGACGAAGTTGCCCCCGGCCGCGACGTTCAGCACCGGCGAGGTCAGCCAGGTGTCGGCCGGCGAGCTGGGGTTGGGCCCGAACCAGTGGTGCTCGGTGGCGCTGGCCTCGAACCGCCGCCAGTTGCTGCCGGTGTTGCCGTTCGGATCCGAGGCGGACGCCCAGAGCGAGGTGGGCGCCTCGACGTCGTCCATCGCCGAGCCGTTGGGCCGGGTGTCGAAGTTGACCCGGAAAGGCATCGTCACGTTGACCGGGCCGGCGACGGCGAGGGTCGGATCGGTGAGCGAGACGCCGAAGGTGACTCCCCCGCTGCCCGCCACGTTCTTCAAACTCACCTCGACGCTCGCGGAGACCACGCCGAAGGGCTGCGAGGCCGGGAAGGTCACCTGGCCGCCGTTGCCCAGGGTGACGAAGGGCGAGGAGGTGGTGACGGTGCCGGTGGTGGCGGTCAGCGCGCCGGTGCCGACGTTCTTCACCGTGATCAGCAGCCGGCCGGTCTCGTAGTTGTCGAGGATCCCGTCCTGGTCGCAGCTGGTGATCGCGTCGTCGAGCTTCACCGAGACGATCGCCAGATCGTTGCCGGTGATGAAGCTCTCGATCGCCGGCTTGTTGTCCTGCGCGTCGCGGTCGGGGGCGACCGCCTTCATCCCCAGCCCGCGCCTGGCGAACGCGGCCGAGAAGAGCGCGAAGTCGATCGGGTCCTGCGCCGCCGCGGCCGCGAGCACCGCGTCGCGCGCCTCGACCATCGTCGGCATCAGCGGGGTCAGCTTGTAGGACGCCACCAGGTAGCCGCGCATCCGCTCGAGCGCCTGGTCGAAGGTCAGCCGGGTCGTGTCGCGCAGCAGCGCCGCGTAGCATTCCCACAGCATCGTCGCCCACACCTCGCCGGTGGCGTGGACCTCCGCGTTGTCGGCGCCGTTGAGGCCGTAGGCGGTCGGCACGTTGGCCGGCAGGGGCACTCCGTCCTGGATGTGCTTGAAGGTGAGCCCGTTCTTCGCCATGTCGGTCGAGTACGGCAGGCGGCGGATCCCGAAGTAGTAGCCGTTCGGATCCATGCCGTACGAGGTGTAGGCGGCGAGCGCGTAGACGCCGTTGAAGTTGGCGTTGGTGGGGAGCAGATCATCGCCTTGCTTCACCACCATCAGCAGGGCGTGGAAGTCGGCCCAGCCCTCGCCCATCCCCACCGCCTGCTGGTTGCTGATTCCGTTGCCGTCGCCGATCAGCCGGTTGCTGATGTAGTGGCCCCACTCGTGGGCGACGATCGCGTTGTCGATCGTCCCGTCGCGATCGGTGACCGCCACCCGGCTCAAGGTCATGTTCACCGTGCCGGCGGCCATCGCCGCCTTCAGCGCGGTGCTGCTGGTGCGCGAGACGGACAGCGCCGGGATGCTGACCGGCGGGGTGGCGGTGCCGACCAGCTCGTTGGCGCCGCCGAAGGTGTTGTTGCCGATGATCACCGCGACCGCGCCGGCGGCCTCGGCGTTCTGCACCTTCTGGGTGAAGACGCAGCCGCCGCGATCGACGAACGCGATCTTCCCGGTGACGACGGTGGTGAAGGTCTGGCAGCCGTCGTTGACGGTGCCGCCGGTCGCGTTGCCGTCGCTGACGTAGATCATGTCGGCGGTGACCGAGAAGCTCTGGGGCCCGAAGGTGGCCGAGCCGGCCGAGTAGAGGGTGGGACTGGCGCCGTTGCGCTGCACCACCGCGCCGGCGCCGCCGTCGAAGACGTACATCTGCATCACCGGCCGCGCGCCGTCCGACGGGGTCGACATGTTGGCGTTGTTCTTCCCCGAGTAGTCCTGCGCCTCGGCGCGGAGCTCGTCATTGCCCAGGCCGCCGCGCCCGTAGTTGTCGGTCTGCCCGTTGCCGGCGCGCTCGTCGAAGCCCTTGTCGTAGTACCAGTCGTGAAAGAAGTTCACGTTGTAGAAGAGCTGGGTGATCGCGGCCATCCGCTGATCCGAGCTGGCGCTCGGGCTCTGGGCGGTGTCGTAGATCCGATCGAAGGCCAGCGGGCCGGTGAGCGTCGCGCGCAGGTCTCCGGCCGAGAAGCCGTTGGGCGAGGCGATGTCGGCGTAGGCGGTGGCGTTGTTGCCGGTGGTGGCGGTCGCCCCCGACGGCAGCCACGGATCATTGGTGCTGATCGGCCCGTTCTGCACCGTCAGCAGCGAGGGCGCGACGAACGGCGGGTTGTACTGGTTGGGGGTGCCGGTCGGGTGCGGGCTGGGCGCGTTGCCCTGGGGGCCGTCGGACGGCAGGTGCTTGCCGCTCGGATCCGCCCAGACCCGGTAGGAGTACAGATCCGAGACGGTGAGGTTCTTGCGGAACAGCACCCGGCCATCGCGGGCCGAGACGACGTAGGCGAAGTAGTCGGACTCGGTCGAGTCGGGCTGGCCGATCTGCAGCTCGACGTAGAAGCCCGGCTCGAGCCCGTCC
>JAGSPQ010000067.1 GCA_018262385.1 Myxococcaceae bacterium
CACCAGGGACAGACGTAATCGGAGAAGACGCGAATCGGAGTGGTCACTGGCCCTCGTGCGAAAGTGGTTCGGGCGCTGACGTAACGCGGAGTACGGTGCAACGCATGTCCAAACCCAAGCGTTCTGCGAAGCGGACCCGCCGGCCAGTGGCCAGGACGGTGCCGCCGAAGAAGAAAGCGGCGGTGAAGAAGAAGGCGCCGGCAGCGAAGAAGAAGCGCGCGGCCCGCCCGAGCACCGTCGATGCCTACGTGCAGACGCTGCCGCCGCCGATGCAGGCGATGGTCAACCGGATCCGCGCGCTGGTCGCCGCCGCCTCCCCCGAGGCGATCGAGGCGTTCAAGTGGGCCCAGCCGGTCTACGAGGCCAGCGGGCCGTTCGCCTACCTGCGGGCGCACCAGAGCCATCTGAACTTCGGCTTCTGGCGGGGCGCCTTGCTCGAGGCGCCCGAAGGGCTGCTCGAGGGCACCGGCACCCGGATGCGGCACCTCAAGATCGCCGCGCCGACCGACATCGACGACGAGACGTTCAAGGATCTGGTCCGCCAGGCGGTGCTGCTCAACAGCCGGCTGGGCAACCCCACCCAGCAGTAGGCGAGCAGGTGCGCTTCACCACCCAATCAACGCCACAGGGATGGTTTCGGCATCCCCTTTGCCTGCGTCCGGGGCCCCCGAATCGACCTTGGGGCCCGTCGCTGATCCGCCCTCAACCAGAAAAGCCAGCCCAAACAAGGGCAAACCGGTCCTCAAGATGGCGAAAACGCTAGCGCAATGGGGGGTTTTTCGTTGCCCCTTCACAAAGGGTTGCGTAAACGATCGGGGGTCGAAGTCTCCTCACGCGAAGGATCGTGACCATGCGGCTGTACCCTAAAGTCATTCCCATCATCTCCCGCGAGGTGGTTCAGCGCCTGATGCAGGACGGGGACGTCGAGGTCGAGACGATGCGGATCGCGGATGCCGAGATGGACCTTTCGGCGATCATGCGCGAGTACCTGGCCGCCGAAGAGCGGGTCAACCAGGCCACCCGGGAAGCGCTCGAGCGCCGCGGCTATGACGCCTCGAAGTTCAACCAGGTCAAGCGCGAGATGGCGGATGTGCGCGGCTTCAAGATGGGCGACGAGGGGATCGAGTACTGCATCAACCAGATGCTCGAGTTCCTGCTGATCTCGCGCAACGTCGAGGAAGTGTTCTCGGCCGACAACGTGATGCGCACCAAGATCTTCCAGTCGATGAAGAAGCACCTCGACGTGGACGACGAGATCGATCGCGAGGCCCGCGGCCGGCTCAAGCACCTGCAGGAAGGCACTTCGGCGTTCGAGGTCGAGTACAACAAGACCATCGAGCAGATCCGCCGCGCCCGCGGGCTGATCTGAAGTCCGCCCCGCGCCTGGGGTTAACCGGGCGCCGCGGCTGAAGTTCTGATCCATCTGACCTCGAAAAATTGACCGCACGGATCACGCCTGTAGCGTCTGCTGCATGGCAACCGCCCACGCACTGACCGAGCTGCCTCCGCTGTCGCGGACGGTGGACGCAATCAAGGAGTCGGTCGACCGGCTCGAGCGCTTCCTGCCGAAGCGGGAAGACAGCGAGGTGCTGCTCGACTTCCTCGAGGACGATCTGCGCGAGGGGCTCGACGCGATCGGCGAGGTGGAGGCGCACTTCACCGACATCCTCGACACCCTGCGCAGCGAGCGGCCGACTCCGATCCGGCTGATCGAGCTGGCCGACGATTTCCGGGTGCTCAACCGGCTCGAGTACCTGATGGTGGTCGTCGCCCAGCTGCGCAAGCGGCTCTCGCAGGCGGCCGCCAAGATCAAGAACGGCTGACGAAGAATCTTCCGCGCGCCCCGCAGTTGTTGCGGCCCCCACGCACCTCCTCCGCATGGTCCGCGCGGCGTGCCCGATGCAACCGGGGGTTTCTAATGGTTCGTATGGAGGACCTATGAAACTCAAGAATCTATTGGTCGTTACTTCCGTGCTCGCGTTCGTCTTCGGGCTCGTCTTTCTGCTGGTTCCCTACCAGGCGACTTCGCTCTACGGCTACACGCTGGACCGCGAGTCCTCGTTCTTCCCGCGCTACATGGGCGCCGCCTTCCTCGGCTTCGGGCTGCTCAACTGGTACGCGAAGGAGGTCGTCGGAGAAAGTGTCGCGATCCGGGCGATCATCGTCGGCAACCTGGTTCACGCGGTGGTCGGCCTCGCGGTAGGGCTGGGCAACGCGATCAACATGCGGGGCAACGGCCTGGTGTGGATGAACGTGGCGATCTACGCGGTGCTCACCGTCGGCTTCGGCTACTTCCAGTTCGTGCGGAAGGACGTGACGGCTCCCCGGATCACGACCGGGCCGGGCACTCCGATTCCCCACTGAGGGCTACCACTTCAGGTTGCCCTTCGGCTCCGCCCGGGTCTGCTTGTCGCCCGGGCGGCTGAAGCCGGTCAGCGTGGCGCGGATGGTGCCCAGATCGATCGCTCCCAGCGCCGCCAGCGGCAGGCGCCGGGGGTCGTCGGTGATCCAGACGTGGATCTCCCGCCGGGCGTTCGGCATGTCGATCCGCGCCGCCACGCCCTCGATGTGCCAGGCGTCGAACTCTCCCACCGGCATCGAGATGTGCTCCTTGCCGACCACCCGGCCCCACGTCCGCCACATCCGGCGGATCCCATAGGCGTCGAAGCAGACCTTCAGGTCGGCTTTGAACGGAAGCTGCCGCAGCACGTAGATCGTGCCCGCCACGTCGAGCCCCTCGTTCGCCCACCCCATGTCCCACTGGTTGGTGGCGCCGTCGATCGTGCTCACCAGGCTGACCCGCTTGTCGCGCGGGTGGAACTTCACGTCGGCCACCCGGTGCACCTCGTCCTCGGTGGCGTCCTCGAAGTAGCGCACCGGCCGGAGCGTGCGCGGGTTCATGTAGCTGGTGCCCGAGCCCTTCACCCGGCGGACCTTGGAGAAGAAGGTGTTGGTCTCGGCCGTCACCTCGATTGGGAGCGCTCCGTCTTTGAGCGGCAGCACCTTCATCGTCATCCGCCCCGCCTTGGCGCCCAGCGCGTCGAGGTCGTAGTCGAGCGTCTCGCCCGTCTGGAAGGCGAGCGGCATCCGCACTGCCGGCAGCGCGAGGCACTCGGCGTCGGTGGGGAAGGGCGGCAGCGCGGGGGCGGGCTTGTCGGCCGCCGCCAGCCTCGCAGCGGGAGCGGCCGCCAGGGTGACGAACGGCTGGAGCAGCACCGCGGCCACCAGCGCGCTTCGGGTGAACGAGGGGAGGGTGGGTCTCATCGTGTGTAGTCCTTTCCCGGATAGAACGTCTTCAGCTCGGCCAGCACGGTGCCCAGCATCAGCTCGGCGGCGAAGCGCACCGGCACGTGGAGCGCGTCGTCGGTGAACCACATCGTCAGCGGGCGCCGGGGGGCCAGCATCCCTGACCAGTCGGCGGTGAAGCTGACCCTGACGCAGTCCTTCTCGCCCATCGGGGTCTGCAGCCGCTCGCGCCCTTCGACCTTCGCCTTCATCTGGTAGGTGATCACCCCGGTGAAGATCTGCACCGAGATCTCCTCGCTCGGCTGGAGCTTCCGGTTGCGCACCTGGAACGCCGCGGCGGCGAGGTCGACCACCCCCGGGGGCAGCGCGTAGGTGACCTCGACCTCCGGCTTCCCGCCGGCCTGCTTGGTGGCGATGATCTTTCCCTGCTCGCGGTCGTAGCGGAACTTCTCCCGCCGCCGCTTCTTGTTCTCGTCGGCGTGGAACTCGGAGCCGACGTTGTGCCCGTTGGCGAAATCCCAGTACGAGATGAACCGATCGCGCACCGGGTAGATGTCGAGGTCGGTCTGGGCGGTGCAGACCAGCGGCCAGACGTCCTTGCCCTGGTACTGCAGCTTCAGCCCGACGGTGATCGTCGCCACCCCGGTCGGCACCCCCAGGTAGCTGACCTCGAAGGTGCTCTGCTCGCCCGGCCCGAACGCCGAACGGATCGGCGCCTCGGCGGCCAGGCCCGGGGCGGCGCAGAGGAGGACTCCGAGGAGGGCCTGACTGAGGTGTCGCATCGCTTGTGACATGAACGTCCTGGGCTGGAGCTCCATTCAAAGTCAGGTGGGTGGTGTGACACCAGCGGGGCCTTTCCCCTAAGGTCCGCGCCGTTTTCCATCGTGAGGAGCTGTTCGTGAAGGTTTACCGCGCACCGTTGAGTCTGCTCGCTGGCTGTCTGATCCTCAGCTGTGGAACCCCGCAGGTGGTCCCCCCTCCGCCGCCGGAGAAGGTTCCCACCACCTACCGGATCCTCGCCGGGGTCTCGATGGGGGGCATCGGCACCGCCGCGCTCGGCTTCTCCCGGCCCGAGCGGTTCGATGGAGTGGCGGTGCAGGGCGGCCCGATCGACGCGGCCTTCTTCTTCCGGATGCTCGACAAGTTCACCCTCGGCGGCTTCTGCTCGCGCGCCGAGCTGGAGAAGATCCTCGCCGCGGATCCGCTGAAGCTCAACGACCCGGACGCGATCGCCGCCTGCCGGGTGCCGACCCCGACGCTGAAGTGGGAGCACCAGCAGGACTTCAACCACTGGCACTACACCACCAACGGCGCGAACTTCAGCCGCGAGAGCTACGGGAACATGATCTCGGATCTGACCCTCGGCTTCGGGAACCTGTTCACCGAGAACCCCGCCTCGCCCTACGCGCCTCCGGGCGTGGACGCGGCGCGGATGAAGAAGCCGCCGGCCGACTTCTGCACCAACCCGGTGAAGGTGAAGAACCTGCGCAACTTCGAATACAACCCGGACGGGAAGTACGACGCGATCACCTTCTGCGACGGGCAGCCGAGGCTGTTCTTCTGCCGCAACACCCAGACCCCGGTCGACTTCTGCAGCGATCCGGCGAACAAGCGGGTGCCGCTGCCGATCGCCCAGGAGAAGGCCTTCGCCGACGCGTTCTGCCTCACCCAGGGCGGAGTGGTGGAGGCCAACAAGAATGACCACCCGCTCTACATGCTCAACCACGCCGGCGCGTCGGACCCCTGCCGCGAGGCGATCGGCCCGATGACGGTCGGGCTGGCCTACGACTACAACGCCAACGGCCGGCGCGACTACGGCGAGCCGACGGTGAACAACCCGTGGGAAAGGTTCGACGACTTCGGCCTCGACGGCTGCCCCGACGCGCTCGAAGACGGGAAGGGCGGCTGCACCACCACCGCCAACGCCGCCGCGGTGGATCCGAACCACGACAACTACGAGGTCGACGCCAACGCGCTGGGCACCGAGAACGACTGGCTCTGGCAGCAGGGCGAGCCGTACCGCGACCACGGGCTCGACGGCGTGCCGGGCACCTCGGATCTGGGCGAGGGCAACGGCAAGTACGACCTGATCTCCGGCCGGCAGATGATGCTGAAGTACGACGCCCGCACCAACTTCCGCGCGCTCGACGAGAAGCAGAAGAAGCGCTTCAACGTGATGGTCGACGGCGGGATCCGCGACGTCTTCAACCTCGGGGTGATGGCGCAGCACCTGTTCGGGCTGGTGAAGGCGGTGCGCACGACCGCGACCGGGCAGTACCGCGACTTCCTCGGGATCCCGGGGATGGTGAACACCCGCACCGGCAACTTCGCGCCGTGGAACAACCGGTGGAAGCTGATCCCCCACGACCTGTCGCTGCTCTACGGCAAGGAGGCGCCGACCGACGAAGATCGGGTGGCGGGCGAGGGGGACCACGTCGGCACCATCGAGCAGGCGGTCAATCGGTTCTACGTGATGTTCAACTGGGCGGCGGCGACCTGGCCCAACCTCGAGCGGCCGCTGACTCCGTTCGGGGGCGCCAGCGCGAGCGAGCGGCAGAAGATCACCTGGTTCGACTCGAAGCTGCTCAAGGCCAAGCGGGAGTACGCGATCGCGCTGCCGCCCGGGTACGACCTGCCGGAGAACAAGGACAAGCGCTACCCGGTGCTGTTCATGCTCCACGGCTACGGCATGGATCCGAAGGGCTTCCTCGGCACCTCGCTGATCACCGACAGCTACGTGACCGACAAAGACGTCAACTTCCGACCGATCATCCAGGTCTTCCCCTCGGGCCGCTGCTGCTTCGTCAACCAGACCACCGGGGCGAAGGACTGCCGCGAGACCGACGACACCGGCAGGGACATCGACCGCCTCGCCGGGTGGGAGCGCGAGTGTCATTCGGGCTCGTTCTATGTGAACCGCCGGGGCTACACTCCCGACGACGTCTCACTCTACGGGGATGCCTTCTTCGAGCTCATGGACCACGTCGATCAGACCTATCGGACCCAGCCGGCGGCGGAGGTGGAGGCGCGTTGACCCCTCCTCCTGACCCGAAGGGCTCGGTGGTGAAGCTCGCGCTCAAGCGGGCGGATTTGAACGAGCTGATCCGCACCGATGAGGTGCTGCGCACCGCTCCGCTGTTCAAGGCGCTGGGCCGGAAGACCGAGCCGCTGCTGCAGGCCGGCATCGCCCGCCGGTACCCGCACCAGACGGTGCTGTTTCAGCAGGGCGAGCCGGGCAACTCGCTGTTCCTCGTGCTGCGCGGCGAGGTGCGGCTGTCGGGGAGAAAGGGCTCGGACGTCGTCGAGCTCGGCGCGGCTTCGCGGGGCCAGGTGTTCGGAGAGCTCGAGGTGATCAGCGGCGCGGCGCTTCGCGGCAGCTCGGCGGTGTCGCAGGGCGAGGTCGAGGCGGCCGAGTTTCCCCGCCAGGGCCTGCTCGAGCGCGGCGCGCTGCTGGTCGAGCTGGCCGGTTTTTTGCGTCCAATCAGCGAGGCTCGGCTCAAGGCGCTGAGCGAGATGACCGATTTCATGAACCGGTGGTGAGCCCTTAAGGAGCGCCGATGGTCAAGCCGCACTACGACGACGACGATGACGACAAGGTCCTCCTCCCGGGGCAGTTCAAGTTCAAGGAGTGGGATTGCCCGGGCTGCGATGCGAACAACCCGGTCGACCCGCCGGTGGGGCACGGGGATGAAGTGCTCTGCAATTACTGCGGGTGCGACTACCAGGTGATCGTGTCCGACGAGCTGAAGGTCAAGTTCCGGGCTTTGTAGCCGCGGGGCGCTCGCCGAACAGCGCGGTGCCGACCCGGATCAGGGTGGCGCCTTCTTCGATTGCCACTTCGAAGTCCTGGGTGCTGCCCATCGACAGCTCGGCCAGCCCAAGCGAGTCGGCGAGGGCCTTGAGGGTCTTGAAGTGGACCCGCGAGGCTTCCGGATCTTCGCTGGCCGGCGGCAGGCAGGTGAGGCCGACCAGCACCAGGTTGGGCAGCGCCTTCACCTGCTGGGCGAACGCTTCGACCGCCGCGGGGGCCAGCCCCGCCTTGGTCGCCTCGGCGCCGACGTTCACCTCGAGCAGGCAGCGCAGCGGGGCGCCGGTGCGGCGCTTCGACAGCTCGGCGGCGACGTCGAGGCGCTCGAGCGCGTGGAAGGTGTGGGCGGCTCTCGCCACGTACTTCGCGTTCTTCGGCTGAACCGGGCCGATCGCGTGCCAGCGGATCCCGGCGAGGACCCCGCCGAGGGCGGCGTGCTTGTCGCGCAGCTCCTGGGCGTAGTTCTCGCCGAAGTCGCGCTGACCCAGGGCCCAGGCGGCGCGGATCGCCTCGGGGGGATGGAGCTTGGAGACGGCGACCAGCTGCACCGTGTCGCGGGCGCGGCCGGCGCGGGCGCAGGCGGCGGCGATCCGCGCCTGAATCGCGGCGAAGTTGTCGGCGAGGGCCGTCACTGCATCGCCCAGGGCAGCTCGACTCCGGCCCGCGCGAGCAGGGCGAGGGATTCGGCCAGCGGCAGGCCGATCACGCTGCTGACGCTGCCGTCGATTGCTTCGATGAACGCTCCGGCCCGGGCCTGGGAGGCGTAGCCGCCTGCCTTGTCGCGGCCTTCGCCGGTGGCGACGTACCAGACGATCTCGGCCAGGCTGAGCGCACGGAAGCGGACCTTCGTCACCACCACCAGCGATTCGGCATGCGGGCCGGCGACGGCGACCCCGGTCATCACCAGGTGCTCGCGGCCCGAGAGGCGCTTGAGCATCGCCCTCCCTTCGGCGTCGTCTCCGGGCTTGCCGAGGATCTCGGTGTCGACCACCACCGAGGTGTCGGCGGCGAGGCAGACCGCTCCGGGGTGGGCGCGGGTGGTGAAGGCGGCCTTGGCGCGGGCGAGCCGCTCGACGTAGGCGCGGGGGGCTTCCCCCGGGTGGACGCTCTCGTCCAGATCGGCCGGGGCGACCTCGAACTGCAGCCCCAGCTGGGCGAGCAGCTGCTGGCGGCGGGGAGAAGCGGAGGCGAGGACGAGGCGGGGGGCGGGCATGGTGTAAGACAGCAGGGCTTCTTAACCACGAGAGCCTTAGCAATTGAACCCCGCCGATCTGCTGACCGCCATGAAGAGGACCGTCGAGCAGCTCGCGGCCTTCAACGAGATCGCCAAGGCGCTGACTTCCACCCTCGAGGTGGACCAGGTGCTGGGGTTGATCGGCGAGAAGGTGTCGGGGCTGCTGGGCGCCGAGCGCTGGTCGCTGCTGCTGGAAGGCGACGACGGGATGCTGCACTTCGAGATCTGCGTCGGGCCCGGCTCGGATCGCCTCAAAGAGCTGACCGTGCTGTCGGGCGAGGGGATCGCCGGGACGGTGTTCAGCGCCGGCAAGCCCCGGCTGGTCGCCAACGTGCGCGAGGATCCGGACTTTGCGCCCCGGTTCGACGAAGAGACCCGGCTGCACACCCGCTCGGCGCTGGCGGTGCCGCTGATCTCCCGCGGCCGGGTGCTGGGGGTGCTGGAGCTGGTCAACGGCGAGGGCGCCAGGCTGTTCACCGAGGACGACCTGCGGGCGGCGTCGGCGATCGCGGACTTCGCGGCGATCGCGATCGAGAACGCGCGCAACTTCAAGCGGGTCGAGGAGCTGACCCAGGTCGACGAGCACACCGGGCTGTTCAACGCGCGCAAGCTGAGCCTCGAGCTCAACGCCGAGGTCAAGCGCTGCCAGCGGTTCGGGCGGCCGATCTCGCTGCTGTTCATCGACGTCGATCACTTCAAGAAGGTCAACGACACCCGCGGCCACCTCGCGGGGAGCAAGGCGCTGAAGCTGGTGGGAGAGCTGCTGGTCGACTCGGCCCGGGGCGTCGACACCGCGTACCGGTACGGAGGCGACGAGTTCG
>JAGSPQ010000714.1 GCA_018262385.1 Myxococcaceae bacterium
CCGGCGAAGAAGAACGCCACCTCGAAGGCGAGGTGGTGCTTCTTGCGCAGGTCCCGGAACCGGCCCCACGGCCCGGTGGGCTCAGGAGTACCGGTCGTCTCGCCAGGGGTGGGCGGAGTTGCTGTAGCCACGGACCTCCCAGAATCCTGCTCGGTCTTGGGTGAGAAACTCGATCCGGTTGATCCACTTCGCGCCCTTCCACGCGTAGAGCTGGGGGGTGATCATCCGCACCGGGCCGCCGTGCTCTCGCGGCAGCGGCTTGCCATTCCACGCGTGCACCAGCAGCACGTCGTCCTTCAGCGCCTCTTCGATCGGCAGGTTGGTGGTGTAGCCGTCGTAGCCGTACGTCATCAGGTGGGTCGCCTCGGGCAGCGGGCGCACGAGGGCGGCGAGGGTCGAGCACTGCACCCCGCTCCACTTCGAGTCCATCAGGCTCCAGGTGGTGACGCAGTGGAAGTCGCTCTCGTCCTCCACCTGCGGCAGCGCCTGGAACGCCGCCCAGTCGAGGGTGACCGGCGCTTCGACCGCGCCGTCGATCTGCAGCGCCCACTGGGCCAGCGCGATCTCGGGCTTGATCCCCAGGTCGAGCACCGGCCACGCCCGGGTGTGGTTCTGCCCCGGCGGCAGCTGCGGCATCCCGTGGCGGTTCACCGGCCCGCTGCCCTGGGGCGCCGGGTCGCTCTGCGCCGGAGAGCCCTGGATCTTCGCCTGGTAGCGCGCCCGCAACTTCAGCCGCGCCTCGACGATCCGCTGGAGCTTCTCGTCCGCCATCAGCCCTTGACGAGCGCCTCGAGCTCTCCGCGCTCGGCCAGCTCGGTGACGATGTCGCTGCCGCCGATGAACTTCCCGTTGATGAAGACCTGCGGGATCGTCGGCCACTTCGAGTACTCCTTGATCCCGTCCCGCACTCCCGGCTCGGAGAACACGTCGACGGTGTGGAGCGGCCCGAACGGCTTGAGCAGCTCCACCGCCCGCGCGGAGAAGCCGCACTGGGGGAACAGCGCGTTGCCCTTCATGTAGATCACGATCTTGTTGGCCTTGATCTCGGTGTCGAATCTCGTCTTCAGCGCGTCGTCAATCATGGGGTGTCCTCGAAGTTACTTCCGGTTTCGCTCGACCCACTTCTGCCACTGCTCGGGGGCGTACGTCTTTAACGCCAGCGCGTGGAGCTCGCCGGTCTTCAGCACGTCCTCCAGCGGCGCGTAGACCGCCTGGTGCTGATCGACCATCGACTTGCCGGTGAAGGCCGGGCTCACCACCCGGGCCTCGAAGTGATCGCCGGTGCCGGTGGTGTCCCGCACCTCGACCTCCGAGCCGGGCAGCGCGGCGAGGATCCGATCTCGAATCAGTTCAGGCTTCATCAGTGCACCCCGCCCCCGACTACCAGCATCGCGGGGTCCACGCCCATCCCCTTTAAGGTATCGGCCCAGATGGCGTCGGCCTCGCCTTCGAGGATCGCCGTCGCGCTGGCCTCGGTGAACAGCCAGGCGCCCTGGGTCATCTCGTGCTCCAGCTGCCTGGGGCCCCAGCCCGAGTAGCCGAGACAGAAGCGCATCCGCACGTCGTCCATCGCCAGCAGCGGCTTGAGCGCGTCGGAGGTGACCGAGAGGTACAGCCCCGGCATCACCAGCACCTTCTCTTCGATCACGTCCGAGTCGTGGAGGACGAAGCCGCGGTACGGCTCGACCGGCCCCCCGACGAACACCGACTGCTCCGCCCGGCCGGTGGCCACCACCAGCTTCTGGCCCTTGCCCAGATCCGCCATCGTCAGCGGAGCGGCGTGGTTGATCACCAGCCCCATCGAGCCCTCGTCGTTGTGCTCGATCATCAGCACCACCGAACGCTGAAAGTTCGGGTCGCCCAGCTGCGGCATGGCAATCAAGAAGCCGGGCGCGAGGCTTTTCACGATCCGCGCAGCATCGGCGCGATGCGGGTTCGGTGGCAACCCAGAAGGGCCGCCCTTATGAAGCCGCCCCGTGCGCGCACTCACCATCACCCGATATGGCGATCCCGACGTCCTCAAAGTCCTCGAGCTGCCTGATCCGGTGCCGGCGGCCGGCGAGCTGAGAGTCCGGGTGAAGCGGGCGGGCTTGAACTTCGCCGAGATCTCCGCCCGGGTCGGCCTCTACCCCGACGCCCCCAAGCCGCCCTTCTGCGCCGGCTACGAGGTGGCCGGCGTGGTCGACGCGCTCGGCCCCGGCGTCACCGGCTGGACGGTCGGCGAGCGGGTGCTGGGGATGAGCCACTTCGGCGGCCACGCCACCCACGCGGTGATCAAGACCGAGCAGGCCCAGCGCATCCCCGCGCCGATGTCGTTCGACGAGGCCGCCGCCCTGCCGGTCAACTACCTCACCGCCTTCCACATGATGTTCCGGGTGGGGAACCTGCAGCCGGGGCAGAAGATCCTGATTCACATGGCGGCCGGCGGGGTCGGCCTGGCCGCGATCCAGCTGTGCCAGCGGGTCGAGGGGGTCGAGATCTTCGGCACCGCGTCCGCGGGCAAGCACGCGCTGCTGCGGGAGATGGGCGTCCACCACCCGATCGACTACCGCACCAAGGACTACGTGGAGGAGGTCAAGGCCCTCACCGGCGGCAAGGGCGTCGACATGGTGCTCGATGCGCTCGGCGGCGCCGACTGGTCGAAGGGCTACAGCCTGCTGCGCCCGGCTGGACACCTGCTGTGCTTCGGCTGGGCCAACATGGTCCCCGGCGAGAAGCGCAGCTACCTCCACGTGGCGCGCGAGTTCCTCTCGATGAGGCGCTACGCGCCGATGACCCTGATGGACCACAACCGCACCGTCTCGGGGGTCAACCTCGGCCACCTGTGGGGCGAGGTCGAGATGATGAGCGGCCACCTGGTGAAGCTGCTCGCGCTGGCGGTCGAGGGGAAGGTGAAGCCCCGGGTCGACAAGGTGTTCCCGCTGGCCGAGGGCCCCGCCGCGCACCGCTACGTCCAGGCGCGGAAGAACGTCGGCAAGGTGATCTTCGACTGCGAGTAGCGGGTTGAATGTGGGTCATCCTGTGGATGACAATGTGGACGAATGAAGACCGTGCAGATGACGTTGGATGAGGAGTTGGTCGCGGAGGTCGACCGCGCCGTGCGGCGGCTGAAGACCACCCGTTCGGCGTTCGCCCGGCAGGCGCTTCGAGCCGCGCTGCAAACGCTCGCCACCCGCGAGCTCGATCGGCGACACCGCGAGGGCTACCGGAAGAAGCCGGAGGGAAAGGACGAGTTCTCGGTCTGGGAGAAGGAACACGCCTGGGGCGATGAGTGAACCGGGGCGACATCCGGTGGTACCAGTTCTCCAGGCCGGACAAGAAGCGGCCGGTGCTGGTGCTGACCCGCGGGCCTGCGCTCGAATTCCTCGGGGAAGTGACCGTGGCGCCGATCACCCGGACCGTCCGCGACATCCCCAGTGAGGTGGTGCTCGAC
>JAGSPQ010000715.1 GCA_018262385.1 Myxococcaceae bacterium
GGGAGCGAATCACCGTGCGCGACGCGCTGCTGCGCGAGACCGGCGTCGACTGGCGGGCGCACCCGACCGCCGAGGGCCTGCGCGCGGCGGCGGAAGCGGCGGGGGTCCGGGTCGGAGGCGCCGACGGCTGGGACGACGTCTTCTTCCACCTCTTCCTCCAGAAGGTCGAGCCGAAGCTCGGCCAGGACCGCCCGACCTTCCTGCTCGAGTACCCGGCGGCGATGGCCTCGCTGGCGCGGCTGAAGCCCTCCGATCCCGCGGTGGCCGAGCGGGTCGAGCTGTACGCGCGCGGGGTCGAGCTGGGCAACGGCTTCTCGGAGCTCACCGACCCGGCCGAGCAGCGGGCGCGGCTGATCGAAGAGCAGGCGCTGCGCCGCAAGCAGGGGAGGCCGGCGTTCGCGCTCGACGAACGGTTCCTCGAGGCGGTGGGGCGGATGCCGCCGAGCGGGGGAATCGCCGTCGGGCTCGATCGGGTATTAATGCTGCTGCTGCAGGCCGAGCAGCTTTCGGACGTGCTCCTCTTCCCGGCCGGAGAATTCCTGTGAACCAACATCTGCGCACGCTGCTCGCCGGCTCGGCGGCGGTGGGGCTCACCGGAGCGGCCTCGACGCTGGTCTCCGCGCTGTCGTTGATCGGCGAAGAGGCGATGGACCCGGTGCTCGTCGTCTGGGCGCGCTCGGTGCTCGCCGCGTCCGGCGTTCGCCACGAGGCGCGCGGGCTCGAGAACCTGCCGCCGGGCAACTTCGTGCTCGCGGTCAACCACCAGTCGCACTTCGACTCGATGGTCCTCTTCGCCCACATCCACCGGCACATGCGCTTCATCGCCAAGCAGCAACTGCGCCGGATCCCGGTGTTCGGCTACGCGCTGGCTCGCGCGGGAAACGTCTTCGTCGATCGCACCGGCAGCGACCGCGACAAGTCGAAGCTCCACGACTCGGTGCGCGCGGTCCAGGAGCGGGTGAGCATCGTCTTCTTCGCCGAGGGCACCCGCTCGAAGGACGGCAAGCTGGCGCCGTTCAAGAAGGGCGCGGCGGTGCTGGCGATCGAGGCGGGGGTGCCGCTGGTGCCGGCGGCGGTGGCGGGGACCTACGACATCCTCCCGGCGGGGAAGATCGCGATCCAGGCCCGGCCGGCGGCGCTGGTGATCGGCAAGCCGCTGCTGACCACCGGGCTGACCCTCGACGACCGCGACCGGCTGACCGAGCAGGCCCACGCCCGGGTCGCCGAGTGCCTGTTGGAAGCCGAGGCGATCGTCGAGCAGCTGCGCCGCGGGTAGAACAAACACCACCGGAGGGCCCCGTTCATCCCGAGCCGGTCGAGGGACGCGCCGGTTGACGCCAGCCGTTCCCCGGCCAACCCGTCCCTCGAAAAGCTCTCGGGACGAACGGGGTTGGCCGGCTCCCGTACCTAGAAGACGAAGTCGCCGCCCTGCGCGCGCATCGCCGTCACCGCCGCCAGGTTCACGATGTCCTGCACGCTGGCGTTCTGCTGCAGCACGCTGACCGGCTTGTTCATCCCCAGCAGCAGCGGCCCGATCACCTCGGCCCCGCCGAAGCGCCACAGCAGCTTGTAGGCGATGTTCGCCGCGTCGAGGTTCGGGAAGATCAGCACGTTCGCTTCCTGCTTCAGCGACGAGAACGGCGCCCGCCCGGCCCGCTCTTCGCCGACGAGGGCGACGTCGACCTGCATCTCTCCGTCCATCTCCAGATCCGGCCGCAGCTTCCGCGCCAGCTCGACCGCGCGCCGCACCTTGGTGGGCGAGGGGCCCTGGGCCGAGCCGAAGTTCGAGTAGCTCAAGAAGGCAATGCGCGGGGTGACGTCGAAGGTGGTCGCCAGATCCGCGGTGGCGACCGCCATCTCGGCCAGGGACTCGGCGTCCGGATCCGGGTTCACCGTGCAGTCGGCGAAGAACTTGAAGTCGTTGCGGGTGACCACCAGGTACACGCCGCCGGCGTGCCGGCCGGTGCGGGTGCGGATGATCTCGAGCGGGGGACGGATCGCGTCCGGGTAGCTCTGGGTCAGCCCGGTCACCATCCCGTCCGCATCGCCCAGCTCGACCATCATCGACGCGTAGTAGCCGCGCCGCTTCAGCCGCACGCTCGCCAGGTCGCGGTTCACTCCGCTGCGCTGGCGCCGTTCCCAATACGCCTGGGCGTAGCGGGCGCTGTCGGGGCTGGTGTCGGTCTCGATGATCTGGATCCCCTTCAGGTCCGAGTCCATGTGGCGCTCGATCAGGGTCCGCTCGATCTCCGCCTTCGGCCCGAGCAGGATCGGCTCGCACAGCCCTTCCTCGCGGAGGATCCGCGCCGCCTGCTGCACCTTCTCCTGCTCGCCGTCGTTGAACACGATCCGCGCGGTCTTCTGCCGCGCCTTCGAGAACACCGTCGACATCACCTGGTAGCTGCGCGACATCAGCTTCTGCAGCCGCTCGCGGTACTGGTCGAGATCGACGGTGATCCGCGCCACCCCGGTGTCCATCGCCGCCTTCGCCACCGCGGTCGCCACCCACAGCAGCACCCGCTGATCGAACGGCTTGGGGATGATGTAGTCGGGGCCGTAGTGGAACTTCTCGCCGCTGTACGCGCGCGAGACCGCGTCGGGGACGTCTTCGCGGGCCAGCAGCGCCAGCGCCTTCGCCGCCGCCATCTTCATCTCTTCGTTGATCGACCGGGCCCGCACGTCGAGCGCGCCGCGGAAGATGAACGGGAAGCCGAGGACGTTGTTGACCTGGTTGGGGCAGTCGCTGCGCCCGGTGGCGACGATCGCGTCCGGCCGCGCCTCCTTCGCCTCTTCGTAGCTGATCTCCGGATCCGGGTTGGCGAGGGCGAAGATGATCGGCTTGCGCCCCATCGACTTGATCATCTGGGGCGTGACCAACCCCTTCACCGAGCCGCCGAGGAACACGTCGGCGCCTTCCATCGCGTCGGCGAGGGTGCGGCAGCGGGTGTCCTGCACGTACGGCGCCTTCCACTCGTTCAGCCCGTCGGCGCGGCCCTTGTAGATGACCCCCTTGGTGTCGACCATCAGCACGTTCTGGACCTTCACCCCCAGGGTGACCCAGAAGTTGGTGCAGGCGATCGCGCTCGCGCCGGCGCCGGAGACCACCACCCGGACCTGGTCGATCTTCTTTCCCTGCAGGTCGAGGGCGTTGAGCAGCGCCGCGCCGCTGATGATCGCGGTGCCGTGCTGGTCGTCGTGGAAGACGGGGATCTGCATCTCTTTCTTCAGCCGCGCCTCGATCACGAAGCACTCGGGAGACTTCACGTCCTCGAGGTTGATCCCGCCGAAGGTCGGCTCGAGCGCCTTGACCACCGTGCAGAACGTCTCGACGCTGCGGGCGTCGATGTTGAGGTCGAAGACGTCGATGTCGGCGAAGCGCTTGAACAGCACCCCTTTGCCTTCCATCACCGGCTTGCCGGCGTAGGGCCCG
>JAGSPQ010000716.1 GCA_018262385.1 Myxococcaceae bacterium
GAAGGTGATGTCGATCGGCTTTCTGATCGAGCCCGATCAGGCGCTGGTCTGGCGCGGCCCGATGCTCCATGGCGCGCTGATGCAGTTGGTGCGGGACGTCAACTGGGGCGACCTCGACTACCTGGTGCTCGATCTGCCTCCGGGCACCGGCGACGTCGCGCTCACCATCTCGCAGCAGGTGCGCGCCGCCGGAGCGGTGCTGGTCACCACGCCGCAGGACGTGGCGCTGGCCGACGTGGTCCGCGCCAAGCAGATGTTCGACAAGGTCCACATCCCGATCCTCGGGATCATCGAGAACATGAGCCAGTTCCTCTGCCCGCACTGCGGCAAGGGCACCCACATCTTCTCGAGCGGGGGCGGGCTGAAGGCCTCGCAGATGATGGACATCACCTTCCTCGGCGAGCTGCCGCTGGAGCTGAGCGTGCGGCAGGGCGGCGACGACGGCCTGCCGGTGGTGGTCGGCAAGCCGGACAGCGAAGAGGCGCGGCGGTTCATGGAGATCGCCTCGAAGGTGGCCGGCCGCATCTCGCAGGAGAACATGCGCACCCGTCAGCCGGTGGTGAACACTGGGGCAGGAGTGGCCGATGCTGCCCGATGATCCGATGGGCGACGACCCGCTGATGGACGAGATGCCGGGCGAGGATTCGCACGAAGACGGGAAGAGCTTTCGCGGGGTGATCCCCGACTTCGTCCGCAAGGTGGCGGTGGCCGGCCTGGGCGCGGTGTTCATGACCGAGGAAGGGATCCGGAACCTGGCCGGGCAGCTGAAGCTGCCGAAGGAGGCGCTGACCTACGTGCTGGGGCAGGCCGAGAACACCAAGGACCAGATCGGCCGGGTGCTGTCGGAGGAAATCCGCCGGTTCCTCCAGTCGGAGAAGCTGCGGGACGAGTTCCTCAAGGCGCTCGCCGGGATGACGGTCGAGATCAAGGCCGAGGTGAAGCTGATCCCCGACCGGGTGAAGGGCGAGGCGCCGTCGCTGCTGCCGAAGGTCCACATCAGCGAGCTGAAGACGAAGTACGGGGGCTCGAAGAAGAAGAAGGGCGAGGAGTGACGCCGAAGCCACTGCGGAAGATCACGCCGCTGTGGAAGCGGCTGCCGCTGATCGTCCTCGGCCTGTTCGGGATCTGGCTGTGGCAGGGCGGCGGCGGGCTGGTGAGCACCGAGCACACCCTGGTGTGGAAGGTCCCCGGCGCGTACGCCTCGGTGCGGAAGGTCGAGGTCCAGCTGTGGGACGGAGACGAGCTGCTGACCCGGCTGGAGCTCGACACCCCCAACGGGCTGACGATGGATCCCGAGCGGCGGCTGACGCTGCGCCGCGGCCGCTATCGCAGCGAGCTGCTGGTGTGGCGAGAAGGGGTGCCGGCTCCGCAGGCGACCCGGGTCGAGGTCGAGGTCGGCCCAGAGCCGACGGTGGTCATTCGCTGATCGACGCAACCTTCGCTTCTGTCGGCCCGAGAATCCCCTCGTGGGCTTCGCTTCGACTCTCGTCCTCACCGTTCAAGCGCTTCCGTCGAAGGTGGCGCGGTGGGTCCAGAGCTTGATCGCGCTCGTCCCGATCGTCGTCCCGCAGCCCGTCGTCGTCCGCGCTCGCCTCCGTCCCAGCGAGCCCCGGAGACGACGATGCGAATCCCGCTGCTGATTGTTGCCGCGCTGTCCGGCTGTCTGCCGAGGTCGGCGCTGAGCCCCGACGGAGATCTGCACAACAGCCGCTGCGCGGCGCTGGCCCACACCGAGGCGCTCGCCCAGGCGCGGGCCGAATGTCAGCTGGCGCTCGAGTACAACCCCGACTCGCCCGAGGCGCTGGTGAACCTCGGCTTGATCGAATACCGGGAAGGGCACGCCGACGCGGCGCGCGCGGCCTGGATCAAGGCGGCCCGGTACGACAACGAGAGCGCGCAGGCCTACAACAACCTGGGCGTGCTCGCGCTCGACGAGGGCAAAGCGAAGGTGGCCGAGGCGCGCTTCGAGCGGGCGCTTCAAGTGAACCCCGCTTACCTCGAGGCGCGCCGGAACCTCGCCCTGTGCCAGGTGCGGCTGCACCAGCTGGACGACGCCGAGCGGACGCTGCGGGCGATGATCGCGCTCGCTCCGCTGCTGTCGGAGCCGTACCACGCGCTGGGGCGGATCCGGCTCGAGCGGGGCGCCGCGAAGGAGGCCGCGCGCTGGTTCGAGCAGGCGGTGCAGCTGGAGGCAGGCTACGCCGAGGCGTGGAAGGGGCTGGCCGCCGCGCGCGAGCAGCTGGGGCAGGGGCAGGCGGCGGCCGAGGCCTACGAGTCGTGCGTCGACGCCGCGCCCGGTGAGCCGGAGTGTCTGGAGGGGCTGCGGCGGACCCGATGAGCTGGCCGCCCGATCTCCGACAGTGATGCGCCGCCGTGCACGATTTGCGCTCTGGGCGCCGCGGCCCCTCGTGGGTGAGCGTGGCGTGGTGAATGCACCGGGCCCTCGCAACGACGCGGAGGTGGGCCTTGGACGTGTTCTGCTTCCACGACTTGAGACAGCTGGGGTGGTGGGCCGCTGACATCGAAGCGCTGAGCCTCGCCTCGCGCCGCAAGGATCCGTTCTCGACGCTCGGGTTCCTCCGGAACAACGCCGCTCACCCCGAGTGGTACCCGGGGGACAAGGACGCCCAGCTGTGGTTCCTGCTGGCGATCGAGCACGGCCGGCCGGTGGGCTACCTGGCGCTGAGGCGGAAGATCGAGCGGGTGCTCGGGGTCCAGACCGCGAAGCTGGAGTTCTTCGTCACCCACGACAACGACTGCCCGCAGCTGGTCGCCCGGACGGAGGACGAGCCGCGGGTGAGCGCCGCGATGTACGAGTACCTGATGTCGCGGGGCGACGAGTGGAGCTTCCTCGAGTTCCATCAGCAGGATCCCGGCTCGGCGCTGACTCCTCCGCCGCCCGGCTCGGCGTTCGAGAAGTACTTCGCGCGAACGTTTCCGACGAAGGAGAACCACACCATCCCGATCGTGTGGCCGACGCTCGAGGAGTACTTCAAGGCGCTGTCGACCAAGTTCCGGGGCGACGTGCGCCGCAAGGCGCGCCGGATCCTCGGAGCGGGCAAGCTGACCTGGCTCGAGTCGGACAATCCGAGGACCACCCCGACGCTGCTGGAGTTGCTGCGGACGGTCGAGGCGCGCAGCTGGAAGTCGCAGCACGCGATCGCGCTCGGCAGCCACCCCGATCGGCTCGCGTACTTCCGCGGGCTGTTGGCGGCCGATCAGCCGATGCGGATCCGGATCAGCGTGCTGCTGCTCGACGGGATTCCGATCGCCGGCTCGATCTGCGGGGGCTACGCCGAGACGATGTACGGGTTGGTGGTGATGTTCGACGACCGGGTCGAGAGCCTCTCCCCGGGGGTGATGGTGCAGATGATGATGGTGCGCAGCGCGATCGCCGGGAAGTACCACGCCCTCAACCTGCTGGCCGG
>JAGSPQ010000717.1 GCA_018262385.1 Myxococcaceae bacterium
GCCGCGACGGCGAGGTGCTGGGCAGCTACCAGCTGGTCAGCCGGCTGGGCGAAGGGGGAATGGGAGACGTCTACCTCGCCCGCCACACCAAGCTGGGGCGGGAGGTGGCGCTCAAGCTGCTGAAGGCCGAGCTGGCGAGCGACGCGGACGTGGTGCGGCGCTTCTTCCAGGAAGCGCGGGTGGTGAACGAGATCAACCACCCGCACATCGTCGAGGTGATCGACTTCGTCGAAGAGCCGCCGCACGTCTTCTGCGTGATGGAGTACCTGCGCGGCGCGACGCTGGGCGACCTGGCGCTGTCGGCGCCGCTGCCGCTCAAGCGCATCGCCCACCTGCTGCAGCAGACCTGCGAGGCGCTCCACGCGGCCCACACCCACGGGGTGGTTCATCGCGACGTGAAGCCGGCGAACATCTTCGTCTCCGAGCGCGAGGGGAAGCCGGACTTCGTCAAGCTGCTCGACTTCGGGATCGCGCGGCTGCTGCGCACCGCTCCGGCCCAGCGGACCCAGGTGGGGATGGTGATCGGCACCCCGGCGTACATGTCGCCCGAGCAGGCGCAGGGCCGGGTGGTCGACGCCCGCACCGACATCTACGCGGTGGGGGCGGTGCTGTTCGAGCTGCTCTCGGGGCAGACCCTCTCGACCACCACCTCGCCGAAGCTGGCGCCGACCGCGCTGCTGGGTGAGGCGATTCCTCCCGCGCTGGCGGAGCTCGTCACCCGCTGCATCTCGATGGAGCCGACCCTGCGCCCGGCCAGCGCGCTCGAGCTGGTGTCGGTACTGAAGGCGATCTGCGACCCCCCGCACCCGATGACCACCCAGCGGGCGATCGCCGCCGCGGGCCTGGGGGCGCCGGCCCACAGCGGGCGGGGGAAGTGGGCGATCGGAGCGCTGGCGATCCTGGGCCTGGGCGCGACCGGCGTCTGGGCCACCCGCTCGAGCCCCGAGCCGGCGCCGCTGCCTGCACCGGTGGCCGCGCTCGCCCCGCCCGAGGTGATCGATGCGGGCGTCGCGGTGGTCGAGCCGGTGGTCGATGCGGGCGCGGTGATCGCGGCGCTCGCGCCGATCGAGCTGCCGCCGATCGAGCCACCTGCGGCGAAGAAGAAGAATGGGCGGCCGCCCGCGCGCGACCCGTTGGTCGCCCGGTTTTCCGCGCTGAAGAAGAACTACGCGAAGCTGGTCGCGACCCATGGCGCCGCCCAGCTGACCAAGGTCGAGCGCGCGCAGGTGGGCCAGTCGATGGAGGACTACGCGGCGAACGACTTCAAGGCACTCGCGTCCACCCTGCCCGAGGCGGAGCGGGCGCTGAAGGAAGCGACCAGACGGCTGGGGCCGTAAGAGCACGACCCGGAAACGGGAAGCTGTTTAGACTGCGGACCTTCTTGAGACCCACCCGCCTGATGCTCGCCGCGCTGTGGTTCCTGGCCCCGGTCGCGCTTGCGGCCGAGCCGGCGCAGAGCGTGGTGTTGGTCGGCAACTACCAGGCGCTCGGAGTGGACGCGAAGCGGGTGACCGAGCTCGAGCAGGCGCTGCGCGCCGCGCTGGGTTCGCAGCCGGTGAAGCTGGTCTCGCTCGAGGAGACCGAGAAGATCCGCCGCGGCCTCGCGCTGTGCGGGGAAGACGCGGCCTGCGTGGGCTCGGTCGGAGAGCGGGCAGGCGCGCGCTGGGTGCTCGGCTACGGCGCGGGGAAGGTCGGGGGCTCGGTGCTGGTCAACCTGCTCTGGGTCGACGTGGTGCGGGGAAAGACGGTCAGCACCGCCAGCCGGAAGGTGGCCGCCGCGGCGCTGCCGACGGTGGCGGGGGCGCTGGTGGAAGAGGTGCTCAAAGACGTGGTGCTGGTCGAGCCGGTTCAGCCCGAGCCGCCGCCCCCTCCGCTGCCCGCTCCGCCGACTCCTCCCCCGGCGGTGCTGGTGCCGGCCGAGCCCGCCGCGGAACCGGCATCGCGACCGCGGTGTTCGTCGGGTCGACGGTCGCCTTCGGGCTGCTGGCGAGCACCAACTACCAGAAGCTCTCGGCGGCTCCGGCCAACGGGCGGGCGACGCTGAGCCGCGACCAGGGCAACCTCAACCTGACCGCCGACGTGTCGCTCGGGTTGGCGATCGTGGCAGCGGCGGCGACGGTGCTCTTCGTGTTGCTCGACCAGGGGGGGCAGAAGTGAGGCGCGCGCACTGGCTGGTGGCGGTCTTCCTCGGCGCGGGCTGCTCGCTGATCTTCGATCCGTCGAAGGCGCCGATCGTCCCCTGCGAGCCGTCGGCGTGCCCCAGCCGCGCCCACGCCTCGTCGCGGTGCGTCCAGAACGACTGCGCCTGGTCGTGCGCGATCGGCTTCGCCGACACCGACGGCGATCTGGCCAGCAGCACGTCCAACGGCTGCGAGGACTCCTGCACGACCCCGCTCGGCCCCGCCGAGCTCCACGCGATGGTCGGGGTACCCAGCGGCGGGATCCAGTGGCTGTGGGATCCTCCCGACGCCGGAGCCGCCCAGTACCTGGTCTGCACGGGCACGGCGCAGAACCAGATCACCAACTGCTCGACGGTGAGCGCGGCGACGGCGTGCGCCCAACCGAAGGGTGGCTTTGCCTGCAGCGCCCAGCGCACCGGGCTGCCGAACAACGTCCGCCACTACGGCCGGGTGCAGACGATCGACCGCTGCCAGCTCAGCTCGGCCGAGACGCTCGCCCCCACCCGCAGCGCGACGCCGTTCAACGGCGAGCTGGCCACCCTCAACGACCTCACCGTCGAGGCCGGCTGCGTGGGGAAGACCGGGGTGGACGGCGGCGTGCTGCGGATGAGCCAGAGCGGGCTCCTCTGCATCGGCGCGCTGCTGTTCGGAGACGACGAGTGGCGGGACTTCACCCTCCACGCGGACACGCGGGTGATCGACAGCAGCCGGGTCTTCTACGGCGGGCTGGCGTTCCACTACCCGACCGGAACCCAGAAGCAGCGGCGCGCGGTGGTGCTGGTGTCGGACAGCACCAACTCCGAGGTGACCGCCGCGCTGGCCACGCTCACCCCCGGGACCAACTTCGACAAGCTGGTCGCCACCTCGATCGGCCCGGTGGAGGGAAACCGGTGGATGGGCGTCGAGCTGATCTCTTCGGGGCCCGAGGTGGCGGTCGCGGTCGGCCCGGCGGGCAGCAGCCCCAAGCCGGTCTTGCGGTGGAGGGAGCCCAGTGGCGTCGGCGGCGCCGGGCGGTTCGGGCTGTACCTGGGCACCTTCGGGTGGGAGGAGGCGATCGAGTTCCGCAACGTCACCGTCTCGACGCGGGCGGTGCTGCCGGATGCGGGAACCGGATCGCGCAAGCTGGACTTCAAAGGCAGCGGGCTGCCGCCCGGAATCCGGGTGACGCCGGTCGGCTCGAGCAACGTGAAGATGGTCACCTGCCCCACCTTTCCGGGCGGGTCCAACTGCCCCGCCGATGGCGGCTGCCAGCCGAGCGCGGGCTCGAACTGCGTCGAGATCGCCGCCGCCGGCCTCGCCTCCAACACCTCGCTGACGTTCGATCAGCCGCTGGGCCTCGATCCCACCCGGCCGTGGCGGTTGAGCTTCAAGTTCGCGCCGACCGCGGTCGCGGCGAACGCCCAGATCCTGCGCACCCTGTCGGGGAAGGGCTCGGTGCTGAAGGGCCCTCCCGCGGCGTGGAACGGGAAGCTGTGGGCCTTCGGGGTGGAGACGACCGCCGACCTCGCGGCGAACACCTGGAACCGGGTCGACTTCCGCTTCGGCGTCAGCACCTGGGCGCTGGAGCTGAACGGGGTCAATTACCCGGTCCCTCCCCTCTTTCCTCCTTCGCCCGAGTGGGACGCGCACCTCGGGGCGCTGATCCTCGCCGGGCAGGACGGCAACCAGGGCCAGCTGCACGGCTACTGGACGGACATCGAGATCGCCCAGCCCCCTTAAGCTGCTACTGCTCGCCGTGGCAGCGGTAGAGGTAGCCGCAGCCGATCGCCTGGCACTGCTGCTTCTCCAGCCCGCTCCAGCGCCCATCGAGCTGGGCCTGGACGAGCGCCCGGGCGTGCCCGGCCAGCGTCGCCTCGAGCCCGGCGGGAGCGGTCAGGAACAGCGGGCTCGGATCCTCGTCGCGCAGGAAGCTGATCCCGGTCTGCACCGCCGTCCCCGCCTTGAGGAACTTCGCCGCGGCCAGCGCGTAGCAGCCGAGCTGGAAGGCGTACGGCGTCAAGCCCTCGGCGGGCCGGGCGGCGGTCTTGTAGTCGACCACCTGGGCGCTGCCGTCGGCCTGCTCGACCAGCAGATCGATCTGTCCGCGGAGCATCAGCAGGAAGCCGTGCCCGTCGTCGAGCCGGAGCATGAACGGCAGCTCGCGGTGCACCCGGGCGGCGCCGGCGGCCTTCAGCTGCAGCCCGAACTTCGTCGCCCAGAAGCGCTCGACCCAGTCGATCACCCCCGCCTGGGGCAGCAGCGCCTCGAGGCGCGCGATCTCCAGCAGCCGATCGCGCAGCTTCGGCGTCCCGACCGCCTCGAGCGGAGTCAGCTCGAGCAGCTTGTGGGCGGCGATCCCCCGCAGCCGCGGATCGACCGACGCGTCTTCGGCTTCGACCGGCTCGGCGGACCAGGTGAAGGCGATCGGCCGCTCGGCCAGCCCGACCAGGTGGGCGAAGCGGTAGCGGCGCGGGCAGAGCACGAAGTCCTGCAGCTGGGTCACCGGCAGGCTCGCCACCTTCGGCCGCGGCGCCGGGGCGTGGAGCACCCGGTCGACGATCGCCTCGACCTGCGCGTCGGCGTCGGCGGGCACGTCCGGCACCGCGGGCGGCGGGGGCACCGTGAGGCTCGAAGGGTCGACCTCCTCGACGTGCGGGTTCTGCGCGGGCGCGGCGGAGCCCGGATCGAGCAGGGCCGGGGGAGGAGCGATCGCCTGCTGGGTCAGCTCGGCGAAGTCGGGGTCCTTCGGCGCCGCGAGGCCGAGCACCACCCGATCGCGGGCGCGGGTCATCGCCACGTAGAACAGCCGGCGCTGCTCGGCCTTGCTGCGCAGCTCGCGCTCGTCGCCCAGCCTGGTGTGGCGATCGGACTTCAGCCGCCCGTCGTCGGCGTCGGGCGGGCGCAGCGACAGCCCCTGATCGCGATCGAACCGCAGCGCGTCGGTGTCGGGCGGCCGCTTGGCGAACAGCTCGGGCAGCACCACCACCGGCCACTCGAGCCCCTTCGCCTGGTGGACGGTGCAGATCGTCACCGCCTCGGCGTCGGCGTCGTCGACCACCTCGCCCTGCGCCTCGAGCGGCACCGTCTCCGACAGCACCAGCAGCTCGCGGGCGAACGAGGCGCAGCCCAGGCCCCGGCGATCGCGCGCGGCCGCCAGCTCGAGCAGCTT
>JAGSPQ010000718.1 GCA_018262385.1 Myxococcaceae bacterium
CCGTAGCAGTCGTTCTTCCCGCTGGTGGTCTCGGGGGTGTCGACCAGCAGCAGGCGAATCCGCACCCCGCTCTCGAGGTCGACGGTGTCGCCGTCGACCACGTTCACCACCTTGCCGGAGTTCGGCCCGCAGGGGCTCTGCGCGCCGCAGCCGGCCGCGAGCACCAGCAGCCCGAAGACGGCGCTCCTCACGGGCAGGCGTGGTTGGCCGTGCCCGGCGTCCCCTTGTCGCCCAGCCCTCCGTCGACGAGCACGATCCCCCCGTCGCCGTCGCAGAAGTTGGTCAGCACGTCGTTCTGCACCGAGTCCTGCTTGTTGACGTCGAGCTGCTTCGACTTGCCCGCCGAGACGGAGGTCCAGGTCACCTGGTCGACGGTGCCGGCGTCGGTGAAGAGCACGATCTTCGCGTTGGTGTTGGCGAGCGCGAAGCCGAAGGTGCCGACCAGCGGGGCGATGTTGCCGTTGATCGTCGGGTTCGCGTTGTTGGCGAACAGCACCAGCGTCCCGGCGTCGTAGCGCACGCAGTTGGCGGAGCTGACGGTGGCCAGCCCGCTGTTGCCGGACATCTGCAGGCCGTTGAAGTCGGCGTCGGCCTTCACCAGCACCTCGAACCACTCGCCCACCGCGTCGGTCACCGCCGACGGATCGGCCATGAACTCGGTCACCACGAAGTCTCCCGCCACCGGCTTGACGATCGGCCGGAACGCCGCCGCGCCGACGTCGAAGCAGGAGTTGGGATCGCCTGCGTCGGGCACGCCACCGTCGGTGCCGGCGTCGGGGCGCGCGGGGCAGGCCTGGTTCGAAGCTCCAGGGGTTCCGAAGTCCGAGCCGGCGGCGGCGTTGAACTGGGTGCTCGCCAGGCAGAAGTTGAGCGGATCATTGTTCGCCACATCGTTGAGCTGGTTCGAGTCGAGCTGCCACGAGCTGCCGTTGGACGCGTTGTTGTAGGCCGCCTCGTCGATGCCGGCGTCGCCCCGCCGCAGATACAGCCGGCTCTGGGTGTCGGCGAGGGTGAGGCTGTAGGTCAGCTTGGGCGCCGGCAGGCTCCCGTTGATGAACGAATCGGCGCTGCGGGCGAAGAGCACGTACTCGCCGGCGGTGGCCGCGATGCACTCCGTCCGCTTCAAGAGGGTGGCGGCGGTCGGAGTGGCGACGGTGAGGTCGTTGAGATCGACGTCTTTGGTCGCCAGCACTTCGAACCACTCGCCGGTCGTCGCGGTGGCGAGCGCCGGGTTGGCCATGATCTCGGTGATGATCAGGTCGCCGGTGCCTGCCGCACGAATCTGTCGCACCCCGCCGTCCTCGACGCAGGTCCCGGTCGTCGCTTCGGCGAGGCAGACGGCGTTCTCCGCGCCGGGGGTGCCCGCGCTGGTGCCGCTGTAGACGGTACCGCCCTGGGTGTCGCACCAGTTGGCCTCGTCGTCGTTCTCGGCCGAGGTCTTCGCAATGGTGGGGTCGAGCATCCGCGAGCGGTCCGACTTCGCCGCCCGGCTCCAGGTCGCCTGGTCCACCACGGTGGCGCCGCACTTGATCCCGACCACCCCCCGGGCATTGCCAAAGCTGCCCAGCGCGTCGGCGTACGAATACCCAATCCACGCCGGCAGCGGCCCGGAGCGGACGTCGCCCAGGGTGAAGTAGCTCTGGGCGTTGATCGTGCCCTGGCCGATCACGTGGCTCTTCGCCCCGGTGCCGTCGGTGTCACGGGTGAAGATCTCCATTCCCCCCAGATCGATGGCGGTGCCCAGCGGGTTGTAGATCTCGAACCACTCGAGCCCGGTGTCGGTGCCTCCCGGATCCAGCATGATCTCGGTGACGACCAGGTCGCCCACGCTTCGGCCCGTGCAGTTGCCGATCGTCTGGGAGCAGGCTGCGTTCGCGGCGCCTGGCGTTCCCGCGCTGGTCCCGGAGTAGGTGGTCGCCGCGTTGGCCGGGGTGTCGCACCACTTCGTCTCGTCGTCGTTCTCGGTCGCGGTCTTCGGAACGGTGGGGTTGAGCGCTCGCGACTGGTCGGCCTTGGCGGCGCGGGTCCACGTCATCTCGTCGAAGACGGTGGCGCCGCACTTGATTCCCACCACCCCGCGGGCGTTGCCGAAGCTGCCCAGCGCGTCGGCGTAGGTGTACCCAATCCACGTCGGCAGCGGGCCGCTGCGGATGTCGCCGAAGGTGAAGTAGCTCTGCGCCTTGGCGGTGCCGGCCTTGACCACGTGGCTCTTGGCCCCCGAGCCGTCGGTGTCGCGGGTGAAGATCACCATCCCCTTGAGGTCCACGTCGGTGCCGAGGGTGTTGTAGATCTCGAACCACTCGCCGCCGGTGTCGGTGCCGGCCGGGTCGAGCATCACCTCGGTGACGACCAGGTCGCCCACCAGCCGCCCCTTGCAAACGTCGCTCGCCGGAGGCGGACCACACGCGATCAGCGCCAAGCAACCCAGTCCGATCCAGCCGATGCGCGTCGTCATGTCAGTCACCCTCGGTTTCGTTTTTTGGAGCCTGGCCCTTGTCGTCGAGCAGCTCTTCCAGCTCAGGGCTCGGCGCGAGCACCTGCCCCGGGAGGCTGACCACCAGCTGCAGCTTGTCGAGGTTGCGGTAGTTGTCACGGTACTTGTTCACCGTTCCCCGCACCTGCACGTACTCGCCCTTCTTGTACTGGACCCCCGACGCGAGCAGCACGTCGCGATCGAAGAACACCACCTCGAAGTCGTTGCCCCGGTTGCGCGACAGCCGCACCACCGAGGGTCCCTTCTCGCCGAACTTCACGTCGGTGACCGCGCCGAGGATGGTGACGCTCTGGCCGACCTTCTGTTCGAGCTTGAGCATCGCGTCCCAGCGGGTCAGCGCGATGTACTGATCCGGCTTCTCTTCCATCACCTTCTCGAACCGGGTGATCGACTGCTCGCGCTCGTCCCACCACTTCAGCCGCTCGGGGTAGTCGTCGTAGTGCATCTTCCCGTCGGCCCAGATGCCGACCTTCGCTTCCTGGGCCTGCTTCTGGGCGTCGAGGAACTCCTTGTGGAAGCGGCGGCTGCGGCCGTATTTCACGAAGTAGGGCGAGAGGCCGACGCGGACGATCTCGACGTTGAAGTTGATCCACTGGCCGTCTTTCTTGGCGAAGACGTAGGCGAGGTACCGGTTGTAGTAGTCGCGGATCTCGCCCGGGTGGTCGCGCTCGAGCCGCACCGAGTCGATGCCCTCGAAGAACGCCTGGGCGTACTTCTTCCCGTCTTCTCCCAGCGGGGTGGCGAACTTCGCGGGGCGCGAGCCGCCGCCCCGCATCTTCTTCTTGTAGCCGTCCCACCCGGCGGCGAACGCCGAGCGCTCGTCGGCGTGCTTGAAGGTCTCTTCGGCGTCGATCGCCAGGAGCCGCAGCGAGGAGTTGAGCCCCTTCACCTTGATGGTGTCGCCGTCGATCACCGAGCTGGCCCCGTCACCGCGGAGGTCTCGTCGCGGTTGAAGCGGCGAACGGACTTCGGCGTCTCGCAGGAGACGAGGCCGATCAGGGCAGCGAGGAGGAACACCGGGCGCATGGTTGCGGACACCTTTAGAACCCGGCCCTCAAGTCCAGATAGACGCGGTGCTCGGGGCTCGGAATCCGAGTCAGAATCGAGGTGCGCTTATCCAGAAAGACGATCAAATCGTAGCGCAACGAGACCCGGAAGTTCCGCCCGGCGATGTAGGTGGCCTGCAAATAACTCCAGAGCGACTCTTC
>JAGSPQ010000068.1 GCA_018262385.1 Myxococcaceae bacterium
CGGTACGGCGGGCGGCGCAGGCGGCGGTACCGCGGGCGGCGCAGGCGGCGGCAGCGGACTTGCCGGCGATACCTGCCAGTCGGCAGAAACGATCACCGTCTTCCCGGCGGTCATCGCCGCGACGACGGTTGGCTACACCGGCGACTACGACGGTTCGACGACCTCAACCTGCTTGGGAACCTCAGGTCGTGACCGCGTCTACGTGGTGAGCGTGCCCAACGGGCAGCGGATCACTGCGAACGTGTTGGGATCCGGCGCTTACGATCCGAGCATCGGACTCATCATCGGGCCGGCGGCAAACTGCGACGCGGCAATGCGGGTCTGCGTCGATTCGAATGACAACGTCTCGTCCACGATTCCCGCCGCCGTTCAGTACACGAACAACACCGGGACCCTGCAGTCGGTCCTGATCCTGATCGATGAGTTCACGTCCGCGGACCCCGGCGGAGCGTTCACCCTCAACGTCAACGTCGTCACTCCTACGGTTCCGGCCAACGATCAGTGTGCTGGCGCCCTGGTCATTCCGACTGCCACCTTCCCGGTGACGACCGCGGTCGTGGACATCGGCAATGCGACGAACACCAACGATCAAGTTCCCTCGACGTGCACGACGAACGTGGGGTTCGGCGTCTGGTGGACGTTCGCGCCTACGACGACGGCCGACTACACGATCGCAAGTTGCGCGAGCGGCCCGACGGCAACGACGGTGCCTGACACCGTGCTCTCGATCTTCACCTCCTCGACCGGAACCTGCACGGGGACGATGGTTCAGGTCGGCGGCGGCTGCAACGATGACGGCTGCGCATCGCAGTCGAGCGTCACAGTCACGCTCACCGCAGGCACCACCTATTACATCCTGGGCTACCAGTACTCGACGACTCCGCCGATCGCTGGTGAGACCTCGATCCAGCTTCGTCTGACGCAGGCGGTGGCCCCGACGGCTCCTGCCAACGATCTGTGCTCGGCCGCACCTGTTCTGAACTTGAACCTTCCAGTCACTGGAACCACGGCCGGCGCGGCGAATGACTACCAGATCGATGCCGGCTGCTTCGTAGGCGTCGGCAATCTGACGTCGACGACCCCGGGCCGCGATGTGGCCTACGCCTTCACTCCGTTGGTCGCCGGCAACTACTCGTTCCGCGCTCGCACCGCGACAGCCGACCTCGCCATGTATCTGTCCAACACCTGCAGCACCGGGACGGCGCCCGTCGAGGTCGCCACCTGCCGGAACGCGGTGGACCGCACCGGCGCTTCCGCGGAGGAAATCAACTGCGTCGCACTGACCGCCAGCAGCCAGGTCTTTGCCTACGTCGACGCGAAGACGCTCGCAGGCGGCTCGAGCTTCGAGATCGAAGTCAACGCATGCAGGCTCGAAGCCGAGCCGAACCAGGCGCCCGCTTCGTCGGGCCCGCTCTCGTGTGGGGTGACGGGCGGCATCGTCCCTGCCGGTGATGTGGACTTCTATTCGCTGGGCAGCCCGGTGACCGGTTCGAGGGTGTTCGCGCTGGCCGATGGCATCTCCGGCGCGGATGGCGACTTCGACATGCGCGTCACGACCGCGACCGACACGCTCCAGTACAACGACTTCGGCAACGCGGCTCAGTTCGACGACAACGCGCCGTCGGTCGCTGGAACGCCGCTGACGGGCGTCGCCTCGTTCATCCGGATGAACCACTACGACGCGCTGATTCAGTCGGAGCCCTACCGGCTCTACGTCGTCGTGCAGCCGCCGCTCGCTTCCGCGGCTGCCGAGGTCGAACAGAACGGGACGACCTCTGCCGCGAACTTCTCGAACCTCAACTACTTCAGCGGCTCGCTCTCGGGCGCGTCTCCGTCGACGGACCTCGACGTGTATTCGTTCACCGCCTCGGCCGGCGACCTGCTGTACATCGCGCTCGACGGCGACCCCACCCGCAACAACACGCCGCTGAACGCTCAGCTCGAGCTGCTCAACTCCGCGGGCGTCGTCCTGCTCACGGTGAACGACGACAGCTCCACGTCGAACATCACCGCCGGCGCCGGGCTGACTGCAACGACACCGCGCTCGCCTAACGACTCGCTCATCTGGCGCGTGCGGACGAGCGGAACCCACTACGTCCGCGTCGCCGCGGGCTCGACGTCCACCACCACCGCGGCGGGCGACTACCTGCTGTCGATCTCGAAGAACTGCGTGGCTGGCTCGACCCCCGCGCTCGGGCCTGCCCCCGTTCTCCTGGGAACTGCCGGCAACTACGTGCTCCTCGCCAAGACGGCCATCTCCACCGTTCCGGCTTCGGCCGTCACCGGCGACATCGCGGTCAGCCCTGCAGCGGCGACCTTCATCACCGGCTTCTCGCTGGTCGCCGATTCGACGAACGTCTTCTCGACCTCGACGCAGGTCGTGGGGCAGGTCTTTGCGGCCAGCTACGCGGTGCCCACGCCGACCAACCTCACCACCGCGATCAGCGACATGCAGACCGCCTACACCGACGCGGCCTCCCGACCCACGCCCAACTTCCTCGAACTGGGGACGGGCAACATCGGCGGGTTGACGCTCGTGCCTGGCCTCTACAAGTGGACGAGCACCGTCACCATCCCGAACAGCGTGACAATCGCCGGCGGTCCCAATGACGTGTGGATCTTCCAGACCACGGGCGATCTCCAGCTGTCCGCGAACCAATCCGTCATTCTCAGCGGCGGAGCCCAGGCCAAAAACATCTTCTGGCAGGTCGCAGGCCAGGTGACGTTCGGGGCCAACTCCCACTTCGAGGGCATCGTCCTCACCCAGACCCAGGCCACCCTGCAGACCGGGGCGAGCATGAACGGCCGGGTGCTGGCGCAGACCCAGATCGCGCTTCAGCAGGCGACCGTCGTCGGGCCGTAGTCCAGGGCCCCGGGGGGTTCAAACGGAACAGGGCCGCCGAGCGGCTCGGCCCGATCTGATGGTCAGGGCCGATGAGCTTCGGGATTTGCGCAGGGCGCTCTGAGACTCGAATGCGCTGGCGGGAAAGGTGACGAAAAAAGGCCCGGCTCCACGAATGGAACCAGGCCTCTAGAATCTCGGTTGGGTCGGGCCTACTTCTTCACTTCGAACTCTTCCTTGATGATGTTGCCTTTCGCGTCGCGGGCAACCTTGGTCTTGGTGGTGGTCTTGGTGTCGTTCTTCACGCCCGGCGCGTCGTGGGCGGCCGTCTTCTCGATGGTGGTCTCCTTGCCGCCGGTGTCCGTCTTCGTCACTTCCTTCGTCGCCGTCTTGGTGTCGGTGGTGCCGTTGTTCAGCCCGGCCGGATCGGTGGTCTTGGTGGTGGTGGTGGTCGCAGTCGTCTTGCCCTTGCCGGTGGTGACCGTCTTCTTGGTCTCGACCTTGGTGTCCGTGGTCGCCGGCTCTTCGGCAAACGACGCGAACGCAATCATGCTGACTGCAACGACGAGGAGCTTCTTCATGGTGGTGTGCCTTTGGAAAGTGGTTGTTGTTCTGCGTACCGGCACTAGGCACCGAACGTGCCACTTTCCCGGACGCAACCGACCGCCGTTCCACCCACCCGCCCGGGCGCCGAATTCATCCGTGCCTCATGCGACCCGGAAACGCGGCGATTCTCCACGGTCGTAGCCCCGAGCCGGCCACGCGCAGCAGCTCCACGTTCCCTCTCGACGTCGACAAGCTCACCGCGTGGAACGAGCGGCCCTGGCACACGCGCCAGTGGACCTCCCCCCCCGCCGACGCATTTCTGATTCCGCGGCGGTGACCTGCGGCGCTCTTCCCTGGCGCAGGCGCCGCGGCCAGTGATCGTCAGAGCTTCCGGATCAGCTCGAACTTCAAGTACTCGCTCGTGCCGTCGTCGTACTTGATCTGCGCCTTGTCCTGGGCGCTGTTGAAGCCCTTGATCGAGCCTTTGAACCACCTGCCTCGGCCCGAGTAGTTGCCCTCGACGCGATCGCCGATCGCGAAGGGGAGGACCACCGGCGGTGGCGCGGCCTTCACCACTGGCTCTTTCGCGGCCACGGGCGCGGGCTCCGCGACGACCGGGTTCTTCGGCTCGCGGACGTCGTTGGCCGGCCAGAGATCCTCCACCTTCTGCTGGGTCTCACGCACCATCACCTTGCCGGTGACGAAGCGGGTGATCTCTCCCGGCACCCACTTGTTGGTGTAGCGGACCTCGACCCGGTCTCCGACCTTCCACTCGCCCCCACCCGAGGATCTGGGGAGCACGTTGCCGCACAGATCGTAGGAGTACGACTGCTGCGCCGCGAGCTTGTCGCCCTTGAGCAGCCCCAGGTCCAGCTTCCACAGCTTCAGCTGGGTGAGCCGCTTGCCGTCCTTGAACGCACCACCCACTTCGCTGAAGCCCACCTCCGTCCAGCTCGAGTCGTCCTTGTTGATGAAGCCCGCGCGGCCGGACTTGGGGGTCGGGGTGGCGCAGTACTGCTGCTTGAACGCGGCCTGTTCGGCGAGGGCGGCGGCGATCTCGTCTTCGTTCGGCTGGTCGTACAGCCGGCGCAGGCTCGACTCGAGCTCGGGCGCCGAGGCGGTCATCAGCTGCTTGTAGACGAAGGCGCGCGCGTCGGCCTCGTTGGCGAACGCCGGGATCTCCACCACCGGGAGCGAGCCCAGCCTCTCCGCGGCCACCCGGCGGCGCTCCTGCTCTCGCCACCCGAGCAGGGTCTTGAACTCTTCGGCAGTGGGCGTGCGCTGCGACAGCGTCTCCTGCACCGGCTCGCCCCCCATCGCCTTCCAGGGCGCGGAGGCATCCGCCCGCTGGAAGGTCACCCCGAAGACCATCCGCTTCTTCAGCAGATCTCCGCCGTACTTGACGTCCACCACCGCCTCGACGTCGGTCTTCATCACCGTCGGCTCCTTCCAGAGCACGCGGGCGTTGGGGGCGAGGCCATAGGAGTAGAAGTGGGTGATCTCGTCGAGGAAGTACTGGCGGATCACCGCCGCCTTGTCCTCGATCGCCAGCGCGATGGCCTTCTTGTCCGGAGCCGGCATGCCCTCGAGCCAGCTGTCCCACTGGAACCAGGTGTCGAAGGCCCAGGCGCCGCCGAGGGAGGAGTAGCTCGCGCTGCCGTCGAACATCCGGTGCGCCTTGGGGAACCCGGGAATCGCTCCCGGCACGCGGCACTCGAGCGCCTGGGAGAAATAGAACGTCTTCTTGGAGACGATCTCCTTGGTGCGGGTGTTCTGGTAGAGCGCGCTCTGATTGCTGCTGCGGCCCGGGTCGGCGGCGATGCAGGTGACGCCCTTGGCGAACTTCGCGTCCCGAATGGCCTGCGCGACCCCCGGCTTCGCGGGCTGCGCGAAGGCGGTTGTCGCAGCAACGAGAGCCAGCACCCCGGCCTGTTTCCAATCCATTTTGTTTGTCCCCTCGGATGAAAAGGACCCCAAGGGTACCGTCTGCGCTCGGCGGGCGTGAGCAAAGTGCGGGGCTACTCGACCCAGGCCCAGGCCCGCTGGCTGGCCGGCGAGGGTTTCTCCTTCAGCCACAGGTCCACCGCGAGCTCGACCCGTTGGCCGCCGTCGCAGCTCGGCAGCTTCAGCTGCAGCTCGATCTTCTGCTGCGGGGCGAACACCGCCGGAGGCGAGCTGCTGGTGGCGTTCTCATTGGCCTGACACGAGGCGCCCCGACTGTACAGCCGGGTCGAGACCTTGAAGCTGCCGGAGGTCACCAGGGGTTGGGCGGAGCGGTTCTGGACCACCACCTTCAGCTCGCCCGCCTTCGCCTCCACCCGAACCCCGAGGGGGCTCTGAGCCAGCGCAGTCAGCCGGGTCTCGATCTCCTCGGCGGTCGACCACTTGCAGCGCTCGAATTCGCGCTCGAACGGGATCGGGTGACACGCCTTCTTTCCCTGGAAGCGAGCGGCGAGCTGGTGCACCTCGCGCTCCCCCGCCTGGCCCGCCATCACCCGCCGGGCCAGCAGGCGGGCCTCGCAGGTGAGTCCGAAGTCGATCTGGTCGAGCCAGCCCCCCCGAACCGGGTTCTTCGCCGCTTCGAGGCACCGGGCGAACATCTGCTCCGCGCGAGCGGCGGGCGGCGAATCCTCGAGGGTGACGGCGAGCGCGTAGAGCAAGTCCGGCCTTCCTTTCAGCAACGCGCTGCCCGGCTTCTCGACCTCCGCTGCGAGGGCGAGGCTGCCCTGCGCGCGAAACTTCGCTCGCGGAGCGAACACCGCACTCCCCAGCACGCTGTCGAGCGCGACCGTCAGCTCGCTCGAGCTCGCCCCGGCGGCGAGGACCTTCTTGAACAGCGCCTCGTCCGCGACCGAAGCGAACAGCTCCATCCCCTGCCGGCGCAGGGCGACGCTCGGGGAGGCGAGCGCCTCTTCGATCAACTCGCGGCTCGGCCTCACCTGGAACGCGCCCCGCAGCGCGTCGGTGCGCTCGACGTCGCTGCTGCCTTTGGCCCGCATCACCGCCAGCACCGCGGGCTCGAGGCCCACCAGCTTTCGGCGCAGCGCCGCCAGGACGAGCTCCCGGTCGAGCTCGGCGGAGCGCGGCTGACGCTTCGCCAGCGCCAGCCAATCATCGTCGGTGCCTCCCTGGTGAAGCAGCGCATAGCCCTGCGAGTGCAGCGGAGCCTGGGAGGGGTCGTTGATCAGCTCGAGCAAGAAGGGCCGGAGCACCGCCGCGCCCGACTCGGAAACCAGGGCCAGCAGTTCCTGGCGTTCCTCGAGGTCCGCCGTGGCGCGCAGCCGCTTCTCCAGATCCGACGGCCCGGTAGGCGCGTCCACCCCCCGACCTTCGACCCGTCCGTTCACCAGCGAAACGAAGACCTCCTTGGTCGGACCCTGGTCGTAGATCGGCGGCACGTTGCCTCCGAGCGCGATCCGCAGCACCAGCCGCTTCTGGGCGAGGTCGAAACGGTGCCCAGCCCCCTTCATCATCCCCGACCACCAGGTGTTGCTCACCGACCGGGGCAGTCGCTGGCGCTCGAGGTTGCTCACCAGCGCGTCGAGCCCGAGCCGGGCGAGCTGCTTGCCCCCCGGCCCGAAGAGGACGACCACGTTCGGCCCTTCCCCGACGTTGCCCCAGTCGTCGAAGGTGGCGACGTACTTGCCGTCGGCTGAGACCAGCGCCGAGGCGGGAGAGACGCGGTTGGGAAGCGGCTGTTTCCAGAGCTCTCGCCCGCTCTCCAGCAACCGGCCCTCCGCGGTGGCTTCGCGGGCCGACCTCGACGGAGGAGGCGTCACTTCGAAGACGAAGCGGCCCCCCTCGGAGCGCCACGCCTGAGGGCCGGTCGGCGCGGGCCCCGGCGAGTCGGCGAGGGCGGGAGCAACGGCACACATCGCGAGCACGGCGAGCAGTCGGGAGAGCACGACTCCGAGCGTAGGCGACCCAGCCGATCGCCGGGGCGCGCTACGGGCCCGGCTCGTCGAACTGCCCGACCGGGCGGACCACGTAGCATGGGGGCCCTTCGCCGAAGCCGAGGCTGCCCGCCGCCGGCGCCGGCCGTTTCGAGGTCGCGTCAGGCGCCTCGTTCAGGGCACAATGGTGGGCCGCGCTTTTCGGGGAGAGAACCGACCAACTTGAGGCCGCTGTCTTCAGCGCTGGTGATCTTCCTGCTCGCCAGTCCTGCCGCTGCGGCGCCGGCCCCAGGCGCGGAAGGTCAGCAGCGCCGCCTCGCGCGCAGTGGCCGCTTGTCCGTAACGCTTTGCTGGGGGATCGATCATGAGCTGTCGTGAGAGCGTCGGTTGGGCGGCGGCGGTGGTATCGATCGTCCTGGTGTCGGCGACGGCGGAGGCGGCGTGCCCCTCTACCCACCCGGTGCAGGTCACCGCGACGCTGTGCTGCGCCCGCGAGTTTCCGGTGCTGTGCAGTGACCAGGCCCACTGCGCGAAGACACAGCAGCAGTGCGCCTGCCTGACGCGGGGCGAAGACATCTGCGGCAGTGGCTGCATGCCCAAAGGGTCCGTCTGCTGCCCCGGCGGCAGCTTCTGCAAGTCGGGTGAGCAGTGCGGCTGCAACGGCTGCCTGCCCGCCGGATCGGTCTGCTGTGGAAACGGCAAGGTCTGCCCGAGCGGGAAGGAGTGCGGGTGCAACGGCTGTGTCGACCCGGGCTCGGTGTGCTGCGCGGACGGAACCGTCTGTGGAGCCGGCAAGCAGTGCAACTGCGGCGGCTGTGTGGATCCCGGCTCGGTCTGCTGCGGCTCGGGGGTGTGCGGAAGCCAGACCGTCTGCTGCACCGATCGCTGCATCCCCGGCGGCACCACCTGCTGCGGCGGCGGCAACTACTGCCCCTCGACCAGCAGCTGCGTGGGAACCACTCAGTGCCAGTCGAACAGCGGCACCGCCAACGGCACCTTCTGCCCGGCCGGGTTTCCGATCAACTGCCTCACCGGCTTCTGCTGTCCCACCGGGACGACCTGCGTGGCGGGCGACAAGTGCGCGTACCCCCAGCCGCCGACGGTCTCGACGGTGACTCCCAAGCCGCCGCCGGCCTCCACTCCGCCGGGCACCCAGCTTCCGCCGGGAACCTCGAGCGGCGGGGCCAGCGGGGATCTGAAGTGGGGTTGCTCGTCCAGCCCCGGGGCAGGCGCGCTGTGGTTGCTCGCGCTGGGGTGGGTGGCGGTTCGCGGTCGGCGACGGCTCGCGGCGTCCCTGCTGCTGGCGCTGCTGTTGAGCCCGGCGCTGGTGCGGGCGCAGCCGAAGAGCGCGTGTGCCGACGGCAAGGTGACCAACCTCGACACCGCCGGACACTGTTGCTGGGAAGGGCAGGTCTGGTCGCGCTCGCGAAGCGTCTGTCTCGGAGTCCCGGTCAAGTGCCCGGCAGGGATGCGCGCCGAGGGCGAGGCGTGCGTCACCGTCTGCCCCCAGGGGCAGAGCGTCAGCGCCGACACCGGCGGGCACTGTTGCTGGCCGGCCCAGGTGTGGTCGAACTCGCGGCAGACCTGCGTCGGAATTCCCCAGTGCCCCTCGGGGCTGCGGGCGGAGGCTGAGCAGTGCGTGGTCAGCTGCCCCGCCGGCCAGAGGGTCAGCGCCGACACCGCCGGGCACTGCTGCTGGCCGAATCAGGTCTGGTCGCAAGGACGAACGGCGTGCATCGGGATTCCCGCCTGCCCGACCGGGCTCGTCGCCTCGGGGGAGGGCTGCATGTCGCAAG